>QCVV01000037.1 GCA_003210235.1 Prochlorococcus sp. AG-686-O05
TAATTGTATTTAACTGATGTCCAAAGATCCAGGCAGAATATTGATCTTTGATACAACATTGAGAGATGGTGAGCAATCTCCTGGTGCAAGTTTAAATCTTGAGGAGAAGCTTGCAATTGCTCATCAACTTGCAAGATTAGGAGTAGATGTTATTGAAGCAGGATTTCCATATGCTAGTCCAGGAGATTTTAAGGCCGTAAATAAAATTGCAGAAGTAGTTGGGGGAGAAAATGGGCCAATAATTTGTGGTTTAGCTAGAGCCTCTATAAATGATATAAAAGCTTGTTATAAAGCTATAAACCCAGCTCCAAAAAAAAGGATTCATACGTTTATAGCTACTAGCGATATCCACCTAAAACATAAACTTAGAAAAACAAGAGCTGATGTTCTTTGTATAGTTCCAGAAATGGTAAGTTATGCTAAATCATTAGTCGATGATATTGAATTTTCTTGTGAAGATGCCTCAAGGAGTGATCCTGAATTTCTTTATGAAGTAATTCAACTAGCAATAACATCAGGAGCTACAACTATTAATATTCCAGATACAGTTGGGTTTACAACTCCAAGTGAATTTGGGAAGCTTATTTTTGATATTAATAAAAATGTTCCAAATATTGATGAAGCTATTATTTCAGTCCATGGTCATAATGATTTAGGTTTAGCCGTTGCTAATTTTCTTGAAGCAGCAAAGAACGGAGCGAGGCAATTAGAGTGCACAATAAACGGGATAGGTGAAAGAGCAGGGAATGCCTCCTTAGAAGAATTAGTAATGGCATTGCATGTGAGGAAAAGTTTTTTTAATAGTTTCTTTGGAAGAAGTTCAGATTCACCTACTCCACTAACAGCCATAAGAACAGAAGAAATCACAAAAACATCGCGATTAGTATCTAACTTAACCGGAATGAATGTTCAACCTAATAAGGCAATTGTTGGGGCAAATGCTTTTGCTCATGAGTCAGGAATCCATCAGGATGGTGTCCTAAAAAACAGACTCACATATGAAATTATTGATGCAAAAACTGTTGGTTTGAATGATAATAAAATTTCATTAGGGAAACTTAGCGGAAGAAGTGCGGTAAGAGCAAGATTAGAAGAGATGGGATACGATTTAAGTAGAGAAGACCTGAATGATGCTTTTGCTCGTTTCAAAGATCTAGCTGATAGAAAACGAGAAATTACTGATAGAGATTTAGAAGCTATAGTTAGTGAACAGGTTCAACTTCCAGAATCTAAATTTCAACTAAGTCATGTTCAAGTTAGTTGTGGTAGTACATCTAGGCCTACCGCGACAGTAACTCTTATAAATACAGAAGATCATACTGAAGATACTGCTGTCGCAATAGGGACTGGACCTGTAGATGCGGTTTGCGAAGCACTAAATGCATTAGCTAAAGTCCCCAATGAATTAATAGAATTTTCAGTAAAGTCTGTTACTGAAGGAATAGATGCATTAGGGGAAGTTACTATAAGAATTCGGAACAAGAATAAAATATATTCAGGACACTCTGCGGATACAGACGTAGTTGTGGCTGCTGCGAATGCTTTTGTAAATGCTTTAAACAGGCTTGTATTTTCAGAGAAAAAAAACTCTATTCACCCCCAATTTGATAATTTAGAAAATCCTAAAAATAAAATATTATCAAATCCCAACAAATAATTTAATTTTGAGATTATTAAAGTTTAACAAAAACCAGTAACTTAATAATGTAGATCAAAGCTTTAATTTTATATTTAATCAAATAAAGTAATGAGAGAAAGGGTATTAGGATATTGAACTCTTGCATGGGTTGGTTTGATAAGTAATATCATTGTTTTACCCATAATCGCTTTAATAGTAAGTTATGGGCCTCCATTAAAAGTGGCTAATATTACACTTGCTATAAGCCTTGGCTGGCCTGCAGCAATGATTGGAATAGTCTCTTCTTCTGCTTTTTAGCAGAGAAGAAATGGGGTATTACCTTAACTTTAGTATCTCTTTCAATTATAATTTCTGGACCAGCTCTACATTCTATTTTTCGATTAGTCGTACTTAAAGATATTTTTGGAATTGGAGGTTTTACACTTTTATCTGCTTTATTCAGTATCTTGGCTTTAATATATTGGTGCAAGCCGAAACATCGAAGGAATATTAGATTATAAAAAATATTAAATTAAGAAAAAGTATTATTTTTTGTTGTTGGATATTGAATTCGTCTATGTCTAATTCTTTTCCAAACATTTAAAAAAGATTTTTTTATTAGAAAAATTTCTCCCTTGGAGAGATTACTATTATTTAACTGGCCATCAACTATCCTTGAATTAAATATTTTGGATATTGTTTCTAGTGCTTCATAATCAGAAGCCTTAATATCCATTGCTCTTAGTGCCGCTTCACATCCATCGGCAAGCATCAAGATAGCCGTTTCTTTAGATTGGGGGATAGGACCTTTATATCTAAAATCACTCTCATTAAAATTTAGTTTTTTTTCTTCAGCTTTATTAAGAAAATATCCCATTTTTAGAGTTCCTTGATGTTCTGGGATGAAATTAGCTATTGGTTTTGGCAATCTATTTTTTCTTGCAAATTTCAGGCCTTCATCTACGTGGGCTTGTAAAACCTCTGCGCTTTTTAAAGGATCATCTATTTCATCATGTGGATTCACCCCCCCATCTTGATTCTCAATAAACCAATTTGGAGCATGTAATTTCCCAACATCATGATAGAGAGAACCAGTTTTAATAAGATCAATATCACCTCCTATCATTCTTGTCGCCTCTTCCGCTAGACCGCATATCAATAAAGTATGTTCAAAAGTACCTGGAGCTTCAATAGAGAGTCTTCTTATAAGAGGTTTTTCTTTATCAGCCAATTCTAATAATCTTGCCTTTGTTAATAATCCAAATATGGACTCAAAAATGGGGATAAATAATATTGTTATGAGCATAATTATTGCCAATAACAAAGAATCAGAAAATATTTTGCCATTTGAAGTAAAAATTTCTTGGTTATCCACTAAGGAATATTCCTTATTTCCAATTAGTAACCATTGAGAAATTAATGCCCCAATTGGAACAAATATTGAAAGTTGAAGTAACTGAGCTCGACTTCTTATTCTTCCTCCAAGAACTGAAACGACACATGCGCAAATCAACGTTATGAGTAGCAAATTACTATTAATATTTATCAGAGAGGCTGGCCAACTTAGACTTGCTATTGAGACCCAAGCTAAAGCAGTTATGGTTCCCATACCCTGAGAAATAATCAATGCAGGAGGTACAATAATTGAAAGTGGACTAACTCCTGATCCAAATATATTTTTTATCATCTGAACGATTAACAGCATTGAAACAATTAATAAGATTTGTCTTGAATTAATGTTTGGATTTTCTTTTCTAGAAACTAGTATTAAAAATCCGCATGTGAATAAGACTTCAGCAAAATTCAAGCCCCAAGAAAAAACATCTGCAACTTCTAACGTTTGAACAAGAAGAATTTCATAAGAAGATATTATGGAAATAACAATGCATATTAAGAAAATAATTAATTTATCTATTGTTGAAATTTGAATAGGATTCTGCGCAGGAAATTGACTTCTCTTCCATAAGTTATTTAATTTTTTTATAATTCTTGTAGTAGTTTCCACAGAATACAATTAAAGATAATTGATTAATTTAAAATTATAGGCATGCTAGAAGTAAAAAGGAGAAGTTTTTCTAAATGTCATTAAAACTAGATGGTAAAAAATTGTCTTTAGAAATCGAAGAAAGATTAAAAAACTATATTCAAATTAATAAAACAATTGCAAATAGAAATCCTGGTTTGGCTGTAATAAGGATTGGCGAAGATCCTGCAAGCGGAGTATATGTAGGGAATAAAGAGAAAGCTTGTTCAAGAGTTGGAATAAAGAGTTATATTTTTCATCTAAAAGATACAGTAGATCAAAAAGAAGTTGAACAATTATTAAATAAATTAAACCTTGATAATGATATTGATGGAATGTTACTACAACTGCCCATATCAAAGAAATTTGATGAACAAAGATTGATAAGTAACATTAATCCAGAAAAAGATGTAGATGGATTAAATGAGCAAAATATTGGGAAGTTAGTAAAAAACGAACCTGCCATGAGATCCTGCACACCAGCTGGGATTATTAATTTACTAAGATCCCAAAATATTGAAATTGAAGGAAAGAAAATTGTTGTTATTGGAAGAAGTTTGTTGGTTGGGAAACCCCTATCTCTTATGTTGCTGAATCTTAATGCGACGGTAACAATGACTCATTCAAAAACTATAAATTTAAATAAAATATGCAAAGAAGCGGATATATTAATTGCTGCGGCAGGAAAACCTAATCTCATAGACTCAAGTTTTGTTAAAGAAGGTGCTGTAATTATTGATGTTGGAATTCATAGATTAAAAAGTGACGAAAGCAAAACCAGATTATGTGGAGATGTATTATTAGAAGATGTCATTCCAAAAGTATTTGCATACACTCCCGTTCCTGGAGGGGTTGGACCAATGACAGTAACAATGTTACTAGTAAATACTATTTCCAGCTGGCAAAAACAATTTGGTTTATCATCAACTCTTAATGACCTGCAGCCATAAAGCCAACGATGCAGAAAAACATTACTCAACGTAAAAAATGAAAGAAGTTATAGATAATATTTCAGATTTTGAAAAATATCTAAAAGAAACAAAAAATGTCGTCGAAGAAGCTCTTAATTTCTCATTAGGCCCAGAGAATCCAGAAATACTTAGGGAATCAATGAGATATTCTCTCCTAGCGGGAGGTAAAAGGATACGTCCTATTTTATGTCTAGCATCTTGTTCTCTAGCAGGAGGTGAGCCCTCTCTAGCTATTCCTACAGCAGTTGCCATAGAAATGATTCATACCATGTCCTTAATTCATGATGATTTACCTGCGATGGACAATGACGACTTGAGGAGAGGAAGACCTACTAATCATAAAGTTTATGGCGATGCGTTAGCTATTCTTGCTGGTGATGCATTACTAACGAGAGCCTTTGAAATGGTCTCATTAAGAAGCCCTGGAGTTGATCCCAATAGATTATTAAATGTAGTTGGAGAACTTTCACTAGTAGCAGGAGCACCCGGACTAGTGGGGGGTCAAGTTGTTGATTTGGAATGTGAAGGGAAAGAGGTTGACCTCGAAACCCTTGAGTATATTCATCTTCATAAGACCGGTGCATTATTAAAAGCTTGCGTAAGAACTGGGGCAATGATTGCCGGTGCTAATGAAGAATTATTAAAGGCACTAACTACATATGCTGAGGGAATTGGTTTAGCATTCCAAATAATAGATGACATCCTTGATTTAACTTCAAGCAGTGAGAAACTTGGCAAAACAGCAGGTAAAGATCTTTTGGCAGATAAAACTACATATCCCAAATTACTTGGAATGGAAGAATCAAAGAAAAGAGCTATCGATTTAGTGGACAAAGCTAAGAAAGCAATTGAGCCTTGGGGTTTAAATGCAAAATATTTAATCTCCCTAGCTGATTTCATTACAAATAGAGATAGGTAAAGAGTATTTAACTTATGACAGAATTTTCAGCTTTCTTCGATAATTCAGTTCTTTTCTGGAGTTTATTATCTTGTTTAATAGCTCAATTCTTTAAAATTATATTTAATTTCTTTTCAACAGGAAAAATTAGATTTGGTATTATGTTTGAAACAGGAGGGATGCCCTCAAGTCATTCTGCTTTAATAACAGGTACTACATCAGGAATTGGTCTTCAATTAGGCTTTGATAACCCAATATTTGCATTAGCGATTGCACTTTCACTAATTGTTATGTACGACGCCAGTGGGGTTAGGAAATCAGCTGGAATTCAGGCTGCAGAGATTAACAAACTAGCAAAGAAATTAGATCCTGAGTCTCAATTAGCTTTAAAAGAAACTCTAGGTCATACAAAATTTGAGGTTATTGTAGGAAGTCTTTTAGGCCCACTAATTACATTACCAGGAATTGTTTTTATAGGTTCTCCTCTCAACATATTTAATTTGATAATAAATTAATAATCTTGAGAATAATTAACTTGTGTAGCATCTACGAAGTTCTTTGCAGCTTCTGGACAACTTGGTAGATGTAAATGTATCCAACTTGCATGTAATTTTTTATCTGACCAACCTTCATTTTTAAATTTAGTCTCCCACGATTTAATTTCCCATGGAGAAGATAATTGCCTCTGATACTCAGTTTTTTTTGAATCCAATTCTGATGAAGAATGTTCAACTTTCCAATAATGAAACTCATGTCCTCTGATTAATTGATTTTGTTTAATTATTGGAGTATCTTTTAGACCCTTTATATATCTATAACCTACCGACAAATTACTTTTTATTGATTTAAGAGGTAATATTCCGCTCATTTTATGGTTGTTGCCATTTTCATCTTTTATTAAGTCTCCTAAGATCATCATCCCACCACACTCTGCATAAATAAATCCTTGTTTACGGAATTCTCTTAATGACTTTAAGCTTTTATCTGAATTACTTATATGTTTAGCATATTTTTCAGGAAAACCTCCTGGAATAATTAAAGATGAAGCCTCCTTTGGAATTTCTTCATTATTAAAAATGCTCCATGAAATTAGAGGAATTCCAATTTCATCAAGAAACTCCTTCGTTTCAGGGTATTGGAAATGAAAGATTTTATCTTCTGCAATTGCGATAGGTTTATTTTTATCTATTTTAAAATCATTCATAATAGTGGTATTTAATATATTTTTTTTTGGAGGAGATTTCAGGAATTTGCTTAGAGAAGCAAGATCAAGATTTTTTTTAGCAAAACTTGCAAAATAATCAACATCAATTTTTCTGTCACTATCAAAAGGAGAAATTAAACCTAAATTAGCTTTATTTACAGTTATTTTTGAATCAGAAGGTAAAAAACCAAGGATTTCGATATCTTCATTTTTAAAAACTTCACTAATTAATCTTTTATGTCTATCAGAATTAACGTTATTAAATATAATTCCTTTTATTGATAATTCATTATCAAAATCTCTAAAACCTCTAACTGTTGGGAGAAGAGATGTTACTTGACCTTTTGCATTAACAATAAAAATTATTGGAGTATCAAGAAGTTTGGCAACATTTGCAGTACTTGAATAAGCGGTTGCACCTAATCCATCAAAAAGACCCATTGCTCCTTCTATCAATGACAAATCATATTTCAAAGAATGCTTTAAAAAATTTTTCTGAACCCATTCTTCACCACTTAAAAAAATATCTAAATTTCGACAAATAGGTTGGCCAATTGAACTAAGTTGTTGTTGATCAAGATAATCTGGTCCAACCTTGAAAGTTTGTATTTTTATCCCTTTTGAAAAAGCCCAACAAGAAATCAACAGAGCTAAAGTAGTTTTCCCACTATCCGTTGAAGGAGATGATATTACACAAGGCATTTAATTAATTTTATTTATTAAAACCATTAAATATTTGAACTGCGACCTTGATAGCATTTTCAAAAAGTGGGCTAGTATTTCCTCTACTACTTCCCAATAACTTACTTACATCAGATTCTGAGGAAGAAAAAGCGTTGGGAACAACTTGCTCTATTAATTGCATATCAGCCATACCTCCTGCTTCAAGTCTCATACATTCAACAGATTCACAAGCAAGGATTACACAAGTATTGTTTTTACGAACCTCACTAATTTTGGAAATCAACCTTAATCCAATAACTTGGCCTGAATGAATACTTGGATTTCCCAAAGGTACGGGATTTATACATGTCGAAATTTTCTCGCCATTATTTCTCTTGAATTCAATTTTTATTAATTCTCCATGTTTATATATTTTTGAAAATACCCATTTTAGTTTGTCACTAATCCACGAAATCAAAAGTAAAGCTTGGAGAAAATTACCCTTTGCTATATCTATATCAATATCTGAGATATGATCTAATATGGGTCTCCTGGATGGAGGATCAAAAATCATTGCTAATGATTCACGCCAACTTTTAAGTCTCACCCAATTTAAATCATTAATTGCCTTATTTGATTTTATTGATTGATAAAGGATTTTTAGGCATCTTTTGGCCGACCCATTTGCAGTATCAATAATTAACCTAATACCCTGATCGGTAAAATAATTAAAAATTTCTTGTGATTCATCAAGGTTGCCATTCCACCATAACCAAGTAGGTAAATCTTTTATAGATAGATTATCAATAATTTTCAATCCTTTCTTGTTAATAGAATTAGAGTCACCCCTTATGACAACTAAATCACCACATATTGGTTGAGTTATAGTATTTTCACTTAGTGGGCAATAGGCAGATACAAAAGTTTTTATCTCAGATTCTTTATTTAAAGTTGGTGCTAAGGTAATTAATCTTCTAGGATTTAATGTGCTTATTGAAGATTCAAAGAATTGCCCTCTAAAATCTTCAAAATCATTATTTGATAAATTTTCCTTCAATAAAGTCAATAACTCTTCACTATAAATAGAAGTAGTATGTGATAGGCCTTTATCTATAATTAATTTTTTAGCAATCTTTATTATCTCTGGACTTAATGTTCCTGTAATTGGTCCACTTATTAATCCTGATTTAACTAAACATTGTTCAAGCCAAGCAGGCTGCCAAACCATCAAAGTAAAAGTATTTGCTCCAGAGCTATCTTCATCTTCAGAAATCCATAATTGATTTAAATAATTAGATATTTCTTGATGAGGTAGTTCTAATGGGGTTTGAAGTGTTAATTGAGGTTTCATTATAAAATTAGGGTCTGCGCCAGAAAATATTGTCTTTGGAAAGTAATTGATCTGATTCAGGAGGTCCCCAAGTCATTGATTCGTATTTGTGAATAGGTAACTTCCAAGGAGCATCTTCCATTAATTCTATTAATGGTGTATAAAGTTTCCAAGCAGCTTCGACCTCATCGCTTCTTGTGAACAAGGTAGGATCAGAAAGCATGGCATCAGCCAACAATCTTACGTAACCTTCATCAGAAGGTTCTCCAAAAGATTCATCGTAAGAAAATTCCATTTCAACTGGTCTTGATTTCATTCCAGAACCAGGTGATTTAACTTCAAATTTAAAAGTAGCTCCTTCATTAGGTTGAATTCTAAGAATAAGCTGATTTGGAGCAGGATTAATTATTGTTGATTCAAATAAATGTACTGGGACATCTTTAAATGTTAATACAATTTCCCCAAGTCTTTTAGGTAGTCTTTTTCCAGTTCTTAAGTAGAAAGGAACTCCTTGCCATCGCCAATTATCAATAAATACTTTTGTAGCAATATAAGTTTCGGTTGTACTGTTCAAATTTACTCCATCTTCATCTCTATAACCTTTAAGTCTTTTTAAACTATTCCCTCCTTTTGCATACTGTCCTCTTATACAGCAATTCCAAGGTTCATTCTCATCGGCAAGTTTTGAAGCTTGAAGAACTTTTGCTTTTTCATTTCTTATTGCCTCAGGTTCGAATTTACCAGGTGGCTCCATTGCAGTAACAGCAAGCATTTGAGTTAAATGATTTTGGAGCATATCTCTTAAAGCTCCAGAGCTTTCATAATAACCAGCTCTATCTTCAACCCCAACTGTTTCCGATGATGTTATTTGAACACTTGAAATATAATTCCTATTCCATATAGGTTCAAAAATAGTATTAGCAAACCTCATAACAAGGATATTTTGAACAGTCTCTTTCCCCAAATAATGGTCTATTCGATATATCTGACTTTCATCTGCACAACTTTGAACGATCTTATTTAATTTCTTCGCACTTGAATAATCTCTTCCAAAAGGTTTTTCAATCACGATTCGACTTTTCTTAGGATCATCTAGTAATCCAGCAGCCTTAAGAGCTATACATCCACTTCCATAGAAGTTTGGAGATACTGATAAGTAGAAGGTCTTATTTCCATGTGTAGCCTGTAATTTATCAATTTCATTTAATCTTTTAGAAAGTCTTACAACATGATCGCTTTGCTGCAAATCAACAGGTTCATAAAATAGATAATTTGAAAAATGTTCCCATTCCTTTTCATTTTCAGATATTTGATCAGCTAACTTAGCTTTCATTTTTTCCTTAAAATCTTGATCACTCCAAGGCCTTCTTGCACATCCAACTATAGCAAATTCACTAGGGATCCTTCTTTGCAAATAGAGTTCAAATAAGGCTGGGATAAGCTTCCTATGAGTAAGATCTCCACTAGCTCCAAAT
>QCVV01000038.1 GCA_003210235.1 Prochlorococcus sp. AG-686-O05
AAGGTTCTGTAAATCGAATTTTTGGTTCTGCACCTGGATCGTATGGCGCTGGTTTACAAGAACTAATATCTAATTCTAGTTGGGATAATATAAATGACTTTGCTGATTCATATTTAAACTGGAGTAAGTGGATATATTCTGACGGAAATGAACCTATTGAAAACAAAAAAGAATTAGAACATGCACTTAAAAATGTTCAAGTAGTTATTCATAATCAAGATAACAGAGAACATGATATTTTAGATTCTGATGATTATTATCAATTTCAAGGAGGAATATCATCAGCAATAAAAAAATTACAAGGCAAATTTCCCGAAATATATCATGGTGATTTATCAAAATATCGTTTATCTAAAATAAATAAATTAAGCCATGAAATAAATAAGGTTGTTAGGACAAGAGTGCTTAATCCAAAATGGATTGATGGTATGAAGGAAAACGGATATAAAGGTGCTTTTGAGTTTTCTGCAACCCTTGATTATTTATATGCTTATGATGCAACAACAGAGCTTGTATCTGATTGGTGTTATACCCAAATATATGACTCATGGATATGTGATGAGACCCTTAAAAAGTTTTTTATCGAGAATAATCCATGGGCTTTAAGAGATTTATCCCAAAGATTTATTGAGATTATTAATAGACAAATGTGGAATGATCATACTCCAGAAATATTAGAAAATTTAAAAAATATTGTTAATATTGCTGATGCCAAAATTGAAAAAAACGAATACTAGTTTATCGGCCCAATAATGAATATCCATGACTATCTGTTCCACAAGTTTTTAGCATATCAAGGCTTTCTGTTAGTTTATTTATCTCTGAACATACAAAATCACTTGCTTGCCATCTTTCCTTTAAATCATAATCGTACCAAACTTCAATCCCATCAACTCCTTGCTTATTAGCTTCAGGGATAAGTTTATAAAAAGGAATTCTGTACCTCGCTGGATGTGCAAGAAAAGATAAACCTCCTGCCAATCTGATAGCCTTTGTTACTGAATTGATATGTAAATCATTCCCAATTGGGGACTCACCTTGAATATAAGGTGTTAAATGAGTACTTTTTATATTTATTCCTAATCCAATAACATGAACTAAGCATCCTAGCAGTAAACAATTTATTTCAATTCCAGAAATCAGGTTAAAAGAATCTGTGGGATATTTTTCAAGTATATTATTACGTTCAATAAAATCATGTGCTTTAACAGTATGATGATCTGTTATCGAAATAAATTTTAGTTTATTTATAAAGGCTTGATCTAATAATTGCTCTGGATCAAAGCTACCATCGCTAAATTTCGTATGACAATGAAAATTTATAATATGTGGACAACTATATTTATCTATTTTTAAGCTTAATTCTGTTAACTCTTTTTTATTCATTTATGAAAAAGTATCAGAATTTTGATATTGAATTTATTAATTTATCAACTTTTTTCCAGTCTGTTAACTCGTATGTTTTTGAAGTATCTTTTGGACCATTCGTTATGAACATTATAAATAGAATCGCTAATTTATTAAGCGTATCCAAACTTGGGTAATCTAATCTACCTGCAAAAACCTCTTTAGTTGAAGGATTCCATTTTACTTTCTTTAAGAATTTTATAATATATGGATTGGTTTCAGGAGTAGATTTTTCTGGTTTCCTTGCCGTCAAATTTAAAGAGAAGAAAGCTGTTTTTAAATTATTTAATTCTTCTAAATTTTTCTGAACAAATTCATAAACATTCTTCCTGTGATATCCATATCTAACGCTTGCCCCTATAACAACTTCATTGAAATCTTCTAATTTATAATTTTCTGATTCTTCTATTGAAAATATACTTATTCTTTTTTTTCCTTTCAATTTATTGTAAATATATTCGCAAATATTTTTTGTATGACCATCAACGGTAGAATATAAAATTAAAAGTTTTGATTTTCTCCAGAACATTATTTAATTATCAACTAAATTAATCTTACTTAGTAATTCAATTAAATTATAAAAATATCAACATGTATGAATAATTTTTATAAAAATAAATTAAATAAACAAATTGTTAATCGTTATTAAAGTAATTATAAATATCATCTACTGTATTAACACCAAGACCTCTCACTTTCATAAGTTCCTCTTTGCTAGCTATTCTTATTGCATCAACTGATTTAAAATGTTCTAATAAATCCTTTATTCTTGATGAACCCAGTCCCGGTATCTGAGTTAATTGTGATTTATTCATTCTTTTAGATCTTTTGTTTCTATGAAAAGATAGGGCAAATCGATGTGCCTCATCCCTTAATCTTCTTAGCAGCATTACCCCCTTCTGGTTCATATCTGTATCAAGAGGTTTTGATATCCCTGGTATATAAATTTCTTCATTCTTTTTGGCTAAAGAACATAAAATAACATCTTTCTCTAAATGAAGTTCTTCCAATGCTTTATAAGCAGAATTTAATTGTCCTTTCCCTCCATCAATCATCACCAAATCTGGCCAATCAGAAAAGAGTTCATTATTAAGACTGCTTTTTTTAACATTATTTATTGAATTGAGATTCCCTCCATCAAGCTTATATTTCGACCATTTTCTAAATCTTCTATGTATTACTTCATAAATAGAAGCATAATCGTCACTATGGCCTATATATACATTAGGGTCTTTTATTTTATATTTTCTATAATTTTGTTTAGATGGTAAACCATCAATAAAAACTACCTGAGAAGCAACTGCATCTGTACCTTGTATATGACTTATATCATAACCCTCTAATCTTCTTGGATGAATGCTTAAATCTAGTATTTGAGATAGATCCTCAATAGCAGATTCATTTTCTTGAATTCCATTTAAAATTCTATCAAGTTCTAATCTCGCATTTTTTTGAACCATTTCAATAGTTTTGAATTTATCACTTCTTTTTGGATTAATAATTTTTACTTTTTTTTGTTTAAGATCACTTAGCCATTCCTCAATTATTATTAATTTTTGAAAATCATATTGAACTAATATTTCAGAAGGTATTTCAATACTATCTACATTAATGTAATGTTCCTCTAAGATTCTTTGAAGGATTTCACTTTCAGTATGGCCATATAATTTTTGACTATATCCAATTCTCCCAATTAATTTTCCTGCTCTCATCTGAAAGATTTGTATGCTGGCAATGTTTTTTTCCGATACAATCCCAAAAATATCTCTGTTTATGGAAGAGTCAGGTATAGTTATTTTTTGAGATTCCGTTAATAATCGTAGTCCATTAATATGATCTCTAATTTTAGCTGCTTTCTCATATTGAAGTTCATTTGAAAAAAGAGACATTTTGTCCTCTAGAATTTTTATTAAATCTTCATTTCTACCTTGAAAAACCATTGAAGCCTGTTTCATTATTTTCTTGTATTCATCTGATGATATTTTTTCCAAATCTACTCCTGTAATTTCGCGATAAAACGATTTTGATAATTTACTGTGCCTTAAAGGAAAAATTTTTTTGATTAAAAATAATGTATTTCTTAATAGTCCAACATCAACATAAGGGCCGTAATATCTATCTAAATTATTTCTATTTCTCCTTTTTCTTGTTATAAAAATTCTTGGATATTGTTCGCTCCATGTAATGCAAAGATATGGATATTTTTTATCATCTTTTAATAAAATATTAAAATATGGTTTATTAGTTTTAATTAAATTTGATTCTAAATTTAATGCTTCATACTCACTATCTGTAACTATAATTTCAATTTCGGTTATTTGTCTAACCATTAAACTTAATCTAGGTGACAGTTCAGCATAATTATTAAAATAACTACTGACCCTGTTTCTTAGTGTTTTAGATTTGCCTATATAAAGTAAGTTATTATCTATATCCTTAAATAGATAACAACCAGAAGACTTAGGTATTTCAGATAGTCTTGATTTTAATAATTCCTTATTTTTAATAAGTTTATATTCAATTTTAAAATTATATTTTTTATCTAATACTTTAGTAGAAACATTAGTTGAAGGATTATTCATCTATAATTTCTAACCCCCGTAATTCCATCCCGTGCTATTTAAATTTAATGAGTCAACATCATTATTTAAATATGCAGATAAAACCTCACCAACAAATACTGTATGATCACCATACATAACATTACCTACAACCTTACATTCGACACCACCAACACTATCAACCAATATTGGTAAACCAAATTCTCCTAAATTAAATTCTACAGATTCAAATCTGCCTCCAAGGGCTTTTTGTGGTTTAAAAAAAACGGCGGCTAAATCCTTTTGATCACTTTTCAGAACATTTAAAGAAAACTTTCCAGTATTTTTAATTATTTCATGACTTGATCCTTCAGCTCTAACTGCCATAACAACAAGGGGAGGGGTAAAAGAACCTTGTGTAACCCAACTAGCAGTAAACCCATTAACTTCATTTTTCTCATCATCTTTTACGCCACAAATAAACAATCCATGTGGGATTTTCCTTAATAAGATTTTTTTTGCTTCAAGATTTAATGTCATAATTAATTTAACTAATAATCTTATTTTAACCAAATATACTTTCTAATCATAATTAAATTATGAAAATACTTTACCCTGGTACATTTGATCCTTTAACAAATGGACATCTAGATTTAATACAACGAGCTGAAAAATTATTTGGAAATGTTGTTGTTGCTATTTTGGAAAATACTACTAAAAAACCAACCTTTGATCTTAGTAAGCGAATAGTACAAATAAATAATTCAACATCTCATTTATTAAATATTAGTGTTATTACCTATGAGGGTCTCACAGTAGATTGTGCAAAAGACGTTAACGCAAATCTAATATTAAGAGGACTAAGAGCTATGAGTGATTTTGAATATGAACTTCAAATAGCACATACAAATAAATCTCTTAATAGTGAAATAGAAACTATTTTCCTTTCTACTAATACAAACTTTAGTTTTTTAAGTAGTTCCTTGGTTAAAGAAGTTGCTAAATTTGGAGGTGAAATAAGCCATATGGTACCTGCTTCCGTAGAAAGAGATCTAAAGGAATATTTCCAAAAAGATTAAATACATCCTTCCAATTTATATATATTTTTTAATAGGTTAAATGTCTTATTCCTATCTATATTTTCTGAGTTCTGAATAATACTTATAACTAGTGGTTTATTATCCTTATATAAATATCCTGATAACGCAAATACGTTTGATAAAGTACCTGTTTTACCAAAAAACTTACCTTGTAATTCTGAATTTGGGAATATATTAGCCAAAGTACCTCTTACCCCAATAATTGAAAGTGATGAATGGAAGGTACTAAAGGTTTTTGAATATTTCATCTTATTCAAAAATTCTGATACTAATTTGGTTGTTACTCGATTGTTTCTTGAAAGACCACTTGCATCTGAAAAAGTTGAATTATCAACGTCTAATCCTCTATTTTTCAACCAAAATTTTAACTTAATATAATTATTATCATTCCAGGAATTTGTTGCATTTTTAAAAAGTGATTCTGCAGTAAAGTTATGACTTTCGGAATTAGCTAATGTAATTAATGACAGTAAAGGATTAGAAGGAATTTTTTGCAATTCAATTGAAGAATTCAAATAATATTTTTTAGAGTTATCTACAATGTTTATATTTATTGAGGCATATCGAAATTTATTGGAAATATATTTTTCTATAGTATTTTTTAAGTATTCAATATTTTCATATTTACTCTGATTACTATTTAATGCCAAAGATGTAATAGGAGCTCCGTAATCAAATTGCTTATCACTATATGTCCAACCTTTTGGCCAATAATAATTAGGATTTATTTCTAAGATATTTAGATTAATTTTATTATTATTAGTAATATTAGATAGTAATTTATAAATATCAGAATAATTAAGATCTGGATCTCCTTGTCCTACTAAATAATATTTATCATTACCCTTTCTAAATATTGATGTTTTAAAACTTTTTGAGGGTTTGAATTTATTTAATACATATGCCGTAGAAAATAATTTTAAATTTGAAGCTGGAATTCTTAATATATCATCATTATATGAACTTATAAGAACACCATTTTCATTAATAATGGATACGCTAAATGTTTCATTAAGCGATTCAAATAATAATTCATCATATTTTATACATTTTTTATTATTCCTAATTATTCCTGGAGAATTAAAATATATGCTATTTAATAATTTATTTTTTTGATTAATTAATAAATACCATATTAAAAAAGGAAAACTTAATAAACTAAAAATTATAAAAATGTAAAAGTAGTATTTTCTAATAACTTTCAAAACTATAAATTTACAAAAATAGTTTCATTATCAGGTCTCTCATCAAATTCTTTTTTAAATAAATATCTTTTATTAATTTCTTTAAAAAGTAACCATTTATTTGGATAAGAATGCATTAAGGCCCCATTATCAATAGGTTGAAGAAAGTATATATTAAACCATGTATTTACAAAGTTTTTTCTTCTTTCTCTAATTACGCTTCCTATTCCAATATTAGCATCTTCAAATTTTGGATTTAACGAATAGTGCAAACCTTTAAAGTTATCGCACATTGGTTCGAAAGTATCAAAATCGTAAGGTTGAGGTAGTATCGATATCAAGATTGATTCATCTTGATCAACATAAATGGATTCATTAAAACCTTTAAATGTAAAAATATTATCTTTAATATCTGGATAATCTCTCTGAGCCAAAGCTACAGCTCCTGGATCGGAATATGTAAGAAAAACATTTTTTTTTATTTGTTTATTATTATAGTAATTCGCAAGAATCTTATAAATAGTTATACCTATTTTATTAAATCTTAATCCCTCAAAATTAAATTCAATCGTAAATCGAAAATTTGATAGTTTTAAACTAGAGATTATTGAATTTTCTAGATTTTTTAAGGCATCATTAAGATCCTTAGGCAACACATAAATAGTATTCATTAGAATATTTTTATACAATTTTGAATTAGTTTAAATAATCTATCTATATCAGACTTCTTATTCATAGTTCCTAAACTAACACGAATATTTGAATAAAGTTGATTACTATCATATCCCATATTTTCAAGAGTAAGACTATGTTTACCTGAGGAGCTAGAACAAGCACTTCCACTACTTATAGCAACATTATTATCTGACATATAATTAATAACTTTATAAGCTTTTATTGGTTCTAAGTTCTTATTAAATAATAGAAATGATATGTGATTTGGAAGTCTTTCAGTACTACTACCTGTCATTTTAATATTTGGTATATTGGTCATTTTATTTATAAAATATTTTCTCAGAGGGAAATTTTTGTTGTTTTTAAACTCTGCATTATACGAATTAAATTTAATTCTTCCCTTAATATTTTTAATGGATTCATACATTCCAGCTATTAACGGTAATGGAGTTGTCCCTTGTCTTATTGAGTATTCTTGAGAAAGTGAGATGTCATTATTTTTTAATAACAATCTAGACTTTGAATTCGTTAAGAGTAAACCTATTCCTTTTGGACCTCCAAATTTGTGAGCGGATAAACTTAATAGATCGCAGTTAAGTTCATTCCAATTAAAAATACCGTTACTTAATATCTGTGTCCCATCGATATGAAATAAAATATCTAATTCTCTACATTTACTACCAACTAATTGGACAGGTTGTAATGTTCCTACTTCACTTTGTCCCCAAATTAGTGAGACAAGCTTAGTGTTATTTTCAATTACTTCATCAATGTCTGAAATATTTATAATGCCATATCTATTAACTGGCCATTTTTCTAGGTGGACTGATTTTGAATTACCAATTAAATGCCAGATTTCATCAGAAATATGAGGAGCAAATGGCGCTAATAATATACAAAATTTCATAAGAGCTTCTCTTCTTAAGTCTTTACTTACATGATTTAGGTTCGAGTTTATTGAATTATAAAACTTCATTAATTCTGATATTGCTGTATTAAATTGATTGTTTTTTATATCATTAGAGATTTCTTTTATAGCAATATTTATAGACTTTAATAATGAGCTTTCATGTTCTTTTTTAAGTTTATTTGCTTCATGAGAAATATCATTATTAGTGTAATCCAAGAAAAGTTTCCATATTCTACATAGAAATCTATATTGCCCTTCTACATCAGAATCACCCCATTCGAGGTCTTTTTCTGGAGGAGCTTTAAATAAAATAAACATTCTTGCTGTATCTGCTCCATATTTTTTTATTACAGATTCAGGGTCTACGCCGTTATATTTTGATTTTGACATTTTTTCAAAAAGAACTTCAAGCTTTGAATTGTCTTTTGGATCTTTTGGATCAGTTATATCTTTAATATCAGTTGGAGAGATATATTTTCCTGTTATTGAATTTTTATAAGCTGCAGATTGAACCATACCTTGTGTTAAGAGCCTCTTAAATGGTTCATCAATATCAAAAAGGTTATTGTCCCTTAGGGCTTTGGTAAGAAATCTTGCATAAAGCAAATGTAAAATTGCATGCTCTACACCTCCAACATATTGATCAACAGGTAACCATTTATTAATTTTTTCTTTTTCGAATGGCTTTGTTAAAGATTTAGATGAAGGATATCTTAAAAAATACCATGATGAACACATGAAGGTGTCCATTGTATCTGTTTCTCTAATCGCCAAATTACCGCATTTTGGACATGTCGTTTTAACCCAATTTTGATTACTACCTAGAGAGTTAATTTTATTAGAGGATATCTTAATTTTATTTGGTAATTTAACCGGAATGTCCTTTTTATTTACTGGAACAGAACCACAATTAGTACATTTAATAATTGGAATTGGACAACCCCAATATCTTTGCCTAGAAATTAACCAATCTCTCAAACGAAATTGAATTTTATTTTCTGCCCATCCATTTTGTTCTCCATGTTCTGAAATTTGTTTTTTAGCATCACTATTATTCAATCCATTAAAATTATTTGAGTTAATTAGAAAGCCATTATCCGTAAAAGCATTATTTAATTCGCTGGGACTTTTATCTTTATCCTTAATAATTACTTGTTTAATATCTATAGAATTCAATTTGGCAAATTCAAAATCCCTTTCATCATGTGCTGGGACTCCCATTACAGCTCCAGTTCCGTATCCATCAAGTACATAACTTGCTATCCAAATAGGAATTTCCTTTGAATTTATTGGGTTTATAGCTATTAAATTTGTTGGAATACCAATTTTCTTTTGATCTTTATCATTAGTTTCTTGTAAATATATTTTTAAATTTTCTAGTTTACTTAAAATTTCATTATCAGATATTTTTTTTATTAAAGGATGATTAACAGATATTGCTAAATAAGTAACACCAAATAAAGTATCTGGTCTTGTTGTGAATACTTGTATTTTTTCTTTTTTGAATTCTTCTATTTTGAAATTTATATTTGTACCTATTGATTTTCCAATCCAATTTTCCTGCATAATCTTTACTCTTTCAGGCCACTCAGTTAATTTTTCTAAATCTTGTAATAACTCATCTGCATAATCAGTAATTTTTAAAAACCATTGTGTTAAAAGCTTCTTTTCAACTATTGCTCCAGATCTCCATGATTTACCTTCTGAATCAACTTGCTCATTCGCTAAAACAGTATTATCAATCGGATCCCAATTTACCTCAGACTCCTTTTGATAAACAAGACCAGCTTTATGTAATTCCAAAAATAAATATTGAGTCCATACATAATAATTTTCATCACAAGTGGCAAATTCTCTATCCCAATCAACAGAAAGACCTAATAATTTTAATTGTGATTTCATATGAGCGATATTTTGTTTAGTCCATTTATCAGGATTAATTCCTCTTTCTATTGCTGCGTTCTCAGCAGGTAAACCAAATGCGTCCCAGCCCATCGGATGTAACACTACTTTGCCCTGAAATCTTTGAAATCGTGCAATTAAGTCTGTTATTACATAATTGCGCACATGACCCATATGAAGGTTTCCAGAAGGGTAGGGAAACATGGATAAGGCATAAAATTTTTCTTTATTACTAGCTTCCTCATCTGTGTTATATAAGTTGTCATCTTCCCAAATTTTCTGCCATTTACCCTCTATATCAGATGGGTTATATAAATTATT
>QCVV01000039.1 GCA_003210235.1 Prochlorococcus sp. AG-686-O05
GTAGTTTTTGTGGGAGATAGTGAAGAATTTTTTAAAGGCTTTTTGTCTTGTACAACCCTTGGGTCTTTTCTGTCTTTTAGATTGGGAGTTGTTTTTGTTGAATTATTAGTTTTATTTTGATTATTTGAAAACGCTTGAGATTTGAGGTTAGAAACAATAGTAGGGGGATTTGGATTTTTAAGTTTATTTAAATTTTTTTTATTTGAACTTACTAGTGTATTTTCTTGTTTATTAATAGGCTTAATTAAAAGGGGTTTTTTGTTTAAACCTTCTTTTGATAACTTATCTGGATGCAAGGGATTAGAAAAAGTTTTATTATTTTTGTTTTGATTTTCATTATTTTTTGAGTTTTCACTTTTTGCTTTGATTGTAGAATTACTGACAGAAAGAATTTTTTTACTTTGATTTTTGTTATTTATAAGATTTTTTATTTTTTTTGCATCTTCTAAACTTATTGAACTGCTGTGACTTTTAACTGATATGGAAAGTTTTTGAGCAGCATCCAATATATCTTTATTTTCCAGTTTTAGATCTCTGGAAAGTTCATAAACTCTGATTTTATCGCTGATAGTCATTTAGTCTAGATTTTACTCTTTTTTAGAAGTTTAAGAGAATGTAATTTTAATTATATGCCCTTTTGGGAAAGTTATTTATAGTTTGCAATTTCCCTTTCAAAAATATCAAAAAAATCAGGATTTAAAATACCTTTTAAAGCTTTTTGAAGCTTTTTTTTAAGTTTAGAATCTGTGTAACACTTTTTTGATTTACAAATGTAAGCAGAACGACCCATTCCTTGGTTAAGTATTATTCCTAACTTATGATCCTTAGTAATCTTCAAAAGATTATTTCTATCAAAAGTTGTCCTGCAAGAAATGCACTTACGCATAACAGGAGATTTCTGTATCACCGTGGGTTCTCCTCTCTAGACAATACTTCGTCTTGTTGGAGGTTTTCTATTTGGTCGTTTTCTGAAAGAGTCTCTTCGTCGTATTGTTCATCTCCATATTCCTCATCATCTTCAGGTAAAGGGTAAAGCTCCCTTAGTCTTGCATCTTCTGCAGCTCTTTCTGCTTGCTCAGCTTCCAATCTCTGTTCAGCTTCTCTTTGAAGATTCTCTTCTTCCTCCCTTTGAACAATTAATTCTGCGACTGCAGTGTCTTCTGCCTCTTGATCATATTCATGGGAGTTTTTAACGTCTATTTTCCAGCCTGTTAATCTAGCAGCAAGACGAACATTTTGACCTTCTCTTCCTATTGCAAGACTTAATTGATCAGGAGGAACTAAAACATGAGCATGTTGTCCTTCTGGATCAACCAGTCTGACAAGGTCAACTTTTGCTGGACTCAAAGAATTTAGGATGTACTGAACAGGGTCAGATGACCATTTTATAACATCTATTTTTTCTCCTCTTAATTCATTAACTACTTGTTGGATTCTTGCTCCTCTTGCTCCAATGCAAGCACCGACTGGATCAACTTCTCTTTCAATACTATCTACGGCGACTTTAGTCCTTGGGCCAACAGCTCTTGAAGGGGGATTTGCTTCTCTTGAAACAGCAACAATTTTTACTGTACCTTCTTGAATTTCTGGGACTTCATTTTCGAATAAATAAACTACTAA
Organism: Prochlorococcus sp. AG-686-O05; assembly: GCA_003210235.1. GTDB lineage: Bacteria > Cyanobacteriota > Cyanobacteriia > PCC-6307 > Cyanobiaceae > Prochlorococcus_A. Next base: position 1,621 of record QCVV01000039.1, read on the forward strand.
ACCAGCATTAGCTCTACTCACAAAAAGTTGAGGACCTTTTCTAGCTACTTCACTAACTTCTTTTAAAAAGACTTTGAATGTAGCATTAGCTCTATAATTATCATTTGGCAATTGATCCCTTTTAGGAAGTTCTGCTTCTACTTCTGGTCTGCCTATTCCTGAGCTAACTCCCATAATTACTGACTGTCTCTCGAATCTTATAACTCTTGCGGTTAAAACAGGATCTTCTAAATCTGCGAATTCTTCCTGAATCATTTTCCTTTGTTGGTCTCTCAACTTTTGAGCCAATACTTGCTTCGTAGTTGAGGCGGCCATTCTACCAAAATCCTCTTTTTCGGGAGTGACATCTAAAACGACGGTATCACCTATTTGCGCATCATCAGCAACTTGTTTAACTTCTTGAAGAGATATTTGATGATCTTCGCTTTCAACCTCTTCAACAATTATTTTACTTGATAAAATTCTATATCCTTCTTGTTCTAGATCGAAACCTACATCAAAATTACTGAAATATTCTTCATCAAATGGATCTTCTTTTGCTCCAATGTAGAAGGTTTTTCGATATTTTTCGTAACCTTTAAGTAAGGCTTCACGTAAAGCTGATTCCACAACGTGAGGAGGTAATTTTTTTTCCTCACTTATGTCTTCAATAAGATTGTTTAAACCTGGGAGAATTACTAATGCCATCTATGATGGGTAAAATGAATAATAGTTGAAATAAATTAGTCTTTTAAAGTGCAAAGACTAACCTTTAATACTTCATTAAAGGGGATTTTTTTAATCTTACCTTTTATGTTAATGGCTAAATAATCTTTAGACTTTTCATAAAGTAAACCGTTCAAAAATTTTATTTGAGAATTTTTTTGGTTTAACTTAACATTAACTGGAAAACCTTTAAAAGTTTTGAAGTCTCTTTCTGAGGTTAATTCATCACTGACACCTTGACTACTAATTTCTAAAACATATGAACATTTTAAAAGATTTGAATTTTCAATTACAGTTGCTGCTGGTATATTAAATTTTGAACAGTCATCTAAAGTAATATCCTTATTGTTGATATTGCAAATAATAATTTTTATGATGATGGGATTTTGATTCGTCAGTAAATTTAAACTATGTATCTTCAGATTAAATTCTTTAGCGACTCCTTGAAGAAGAATTTCTAAGTTGTTTTTACATTCCTTGTCCAATTTAATTTAAATATAATTTTTTAGTTAGTGATTATTTTTGCATATTAAAATTTTAAAAAAATATCATGTGTAATTTATGGATGTACACAAAAAAACAACAATAGGGATTTTATTCAATTAAATTCTGAATAACAGCTAGGTAATCAAAAGGAAATGAGATTTCTAAAAACTAAATTTACATATTTATTTAATATAAGTATAATACTCTCAACTTTTGTAATATATTTTTACCCTTTTTCTGAAGCTCTAGCTTTAGATTCCCTTGATGGCCACAATTTTATTTCGGATGCGGTTAAAAATGTAGTTCCTGCAGTTGTTAGAATTGACACTGAAAGATTAGTAGAAAGACAACAGTTTGATCCAACATTATTAGATCCACTTTTAAGAGATTTACTTGGAGAACCTGGAATGGCTCCCGACCGAGAGAGAGGTCAAGGTTCAGGTGTGATTATTGATAAGAAAGGTTTAGTTTTAACTAATGCTCATGTAGTTGAAAGAGTTGATAATGTATCTGTCACTCTGGCAGATGGAACTAATCGTGAGGGCCAAGTGTTGGGAACGGATTCAATTACTGATTTAGCTTTAGTTAAAATTGATAATAGTGAGGATTCTAATTATGCACCCTTAGGAGATTCAGAAGAACTTGAAGTTGGGGATTGGGCTATAGCTCTTGGTACTCCGTACGGTTTGGAAAAAACAGTAACTCTTGGAATAGTTAGCAGTCTTCATAGAGACATTAATTCACTAGGTTTTTCTGATAAGAGACTTGATCTTATACAAACCGATGCAGCAATTAATCCAGGTAATTCTGGAGGCCCACTTATTAATTCCAACGGTCAAGTAATTGGTATTAATACTTTAGTAAGGAGTGGACCTGGAGCTGGTCTTGGTTTCGCAATACCAATAAATCTGGCTAAAAATGTTTCTGAACAATTATTAGAAAATGGAGAAGTTATTCATCCTTATTTAGGCGTACAATTGGTTTCCTTGAATCCTAAAATAGCAAAAGAACATAATGAAGATCCTAATGCGCTAGTTCAATTACCAGAAAGGTCTGGAGCTTTAATTCAATCTGTAATACCAAATAGTCCCGCAGAAAAAGCAGGATTAAGAAGAGGTGATTTAGTAATTGCTACTGAAAATACCCAAATAGAAGAGCCTAAGACTCTTTTGGATGAAGTAGAAAAAGCTCAAATTGGAAAAATATTTCTTCTAAATGTTTTAAGGAATAATAGAGAAATTATAGTTAATATTAAACCTGAAGCACTTCCAGGTTTGACATAAATCATCTGTTGAAATTTAATAATTTATAAACTTCATGTTAAAACATTTTGGATTTACAAACTCAGATGAAAAAAATAGTTGCTGATGCCGCTATTAAAGAAGTAGAAGATGGAATGATCCTAGGTTTAGGATCAGGTTCAACAGCAGCACTTATGATAAAAAGTCTTGCTGATCAAATTAGATTGGGTAAATTAAAAAATATTAAAGGGGTTCCAACTTCCTTTCAATCTGAGGTTCTTGCATTAGAACTCAATATCCCATTAATTGACTTAGCTTCAGTTCCTCAAATTGATTTAGCTATTGATGGTGCAGATGAAGTCGATCCTGACTTTCAATTAATCAAGGGTGGAGGAGCTTGTCATGTTAGAGAAAAATTGGTTGCATCCAAAGCAAATAAATTATTAATTGTTGTTGATGAAACAAAGTTAGTACAAAATTTGAACCAAGTTTTCCCTCTTCCTGTTGAGGTGATGCCTTCTGCGTGGAAGCAGGTAAAGGATATAATTGCAGAAATGAGTGGAGTTTCTAATTTAAGGATGGCAACAAAAAAAGCAGGCCCAGTTGTCACGGATCAAGGTAATTTGATTTTGGATGTTTTATTTAAGGCTGGTATAAAAGATCCGAAAGATGTAGAAATGCGTATCAATAATATTCCAGGAGTCTTAGAAAATGGATTGTTTGTTGATTTAACAGATAAGGTTTTGGTGGGTAGAATTGAGAATAATGCTCCTATATTATTTTCACCTTCTAGGGGGAGTTAATTTTCAAATCTAATTTTTACTGAATTTGCATGGCTATGTAAACCTTCACTATTTGCCAAATTTATAATATCCAAGCTGTTCTTTTTTAAACTTTTTTCATTAAATTCAATTATTGAGGAGTTCTTCATGAAAGTTTCAACTCCTAATGAACCACAAAATCTTGCATTGCCGCATGTGGGTAAAGTATGGTTTGGCCCAGCCAAATAATCACCTACAGCCTCCGGTGTCCATTCCCCTAAAAATATCGCACCTGCATTTTCAATAGTTTTAAGAGTCGTTTTGGGATCAATAGTAATTATTTCTAGATGTTCTGGCGCAAACTCATTGCTTAATTCAATGCATGATTCTAAATTATCGCAAATAGCAATTAATCCCCAATTGTTAATTGACGGAATACAGATTTCTTTTCTTGGGTGATGCTCAATTTGCTTAAAGACTTTATCAAAAACTTCTTGAGCTAGATCCTTTGATGTGGTCAAAAGTATTGAGGAAGCTAATGGGTCATGCTCCGCCTGGGCTAATAAATCTGATGCTATTTGAGAACTTTTAGCTGTTCTATCCGCGATGATTAAAATTTCACTTGGACCGGCTAATGAATCAATGCCAGTAAATCCATAAATTAACTTTTTAGCAGTGGTGACATAGACATTTCCAGGTCCCGAAATTACGTCAACTTTACTTATTTGCTTTGTGCCAAATGCTAGAGCTCCAATTGCCTGTGCTCCCCCAACTCTAAAAACTTTATCAATCCCTGACAAGTAAGCAGCAGCTAAAACAGTTTTATTTATTAACCCTTTTGTATTTCCTGGAGATACCATTGAGATTTCTTTAACACCAGCTACTTTTGCCGGTATCGCATTCATTAAGACTGTACTTGGATATGCCGCTCTGCCTCCTGGAATATATAAGCCAGCATTTTTTACAGGCATCCATCTTCTTTGGACGGATTCACCATATTCTCCTTTAATAGTAAAGGATTCAGGGATTTCTTTTTCATGGAATTCTTTAATTCTTTGATAGGCAATTTCTAATGATTGTTTTAAATGTTGATCTGTCTCATCCCATGCAGTCTTTAAATCCTTAGCACTTACTTGCATTGGTTTAGGATGAAAGCCATCAAATTTTTTTGTATATTTTTCTACAGCCTTATCTCCATAAATTTTCACCTCTTGAAGAATATCTTCAACAATTAAATTTATTTTTGTATTGTTTCCAGCAGTAGTTCGTTGAGAAATTCTTCTCAACTCTTCGAGAGCCCTTTTTTTATTATTTATAATCTTCATGAATTTAATACTTAATTAAAAATTTAATTGATTAATTACATAACTGATTTATCTAAGATAAATTATATATTATTGATTATACGACTAACTCTTTGGTATAATTAAATCTATATTTTTAATTTAATTTCTGTGGCCAACAACAAATCAGCGAAAAAAAGGATTCAAATTGCTGAAAGAAACCGTTTGGTCAATAAATCATATAGATCAACAGTTAGAACACTTACCAAAAAAACATTAGCTAACTGCGAGAAATATAAGCAAGAACCTAATTCAGATAACAAAGATCTAGTTCTTTTTAGTGTAAATGAAGCATTCAGTCTTATTGATAAGGCAGTCAAAAAAAATGTTCTACATAAGAATAACGGTGCTAATAAAAAATCAAGAATCAATAAAGTGGTTAAAGACTTTCTTACAAGTAAGTAAGTAAATATGAGCGATATTGAACTCATTGATTCTCATTGTCATTTAATATTTGAAAATTTTGAAGAAGATCTAGATGAAGTTGTTTCAAGATGGCGTTCAATAGGAGTAAAAAAACTGCTCCATGCTTGTTGTGAATTATCAGAAATTCCTAAATTACAAAAAATATCTCGAAAATTTAATGAATTATATTATTCAGTTGGTTTACATCCTCTTGAAGCTAATAAATGGGATTGTAACTCTAAATCTATATTGAAAAATGCAGCCCAAGGTGACTCAAGAGTTGTTGCTATTGGTGAATTAGGGTTAGATTTTTTTAAAAGTGATAATACAAATAAACAGATAGAAGCTCTCATGCCTCAAATGCATTTAGCCTATGAACTGGAATTGCCTGTAATTATCCACTGTAGAGATGCTGCAAATGAGATGATTAAAATATGTAATGAGCTTTCCAAACAAGGTAATTGTCCCAAAGGAGTACTACATTGTTGGAGCGGAACACCAGATGAGATGAAGCAATTTTTAGATCTTGGATTTTATATAAGTTTTAGTGGGATAGTTTCATTCCCAAAAGCATATGAAATTCATGAATGTGCAAGAATTGTTCCTCGTGATAGATATTTAATAGAAACGGATGCTCCATTCTTAGCTCCTGTCCCATATAGAGGAAAAAGAAATGAGCCAGCTTTTGTTGAAAGTGTGGCTAAATCTATAGCTAGTTTAAGATCTTCAGAATTGAAAAATATTGCAGATGATTCATCTAGAAATGCTGAAGATTTGTTTAAATTTGACTTGATAAACTAACACATAACCTGTTAATATTAAAAATTACTGGAAATTTTCCTTAATTATTAGTAACCAGCTTGTTTAAGTGCGGTTTTATTACCTTTATCTTAAACATTTTCAGCTGTTTGGTAATCTTGATATTTGTTGAATTCAAGACTGAAATCTTGATATCAATTAGATAATCTCGCATATCATTCTAAAAATTAGGTCAAATTTGTAGTAAATAGTAAATCTTACATAATGGCGGGTTCCCTGGATGAGCAGTAGCGCTTTACAGATAGCTAAAACAGCAACTTATTTACCAGATTTAGTTGAGGTACAAAGGGCAAGCTTTAAATGGTTTCTGGAAAAAGGTTTAATTGAAGAATTACAAAGCTTTTCTCCAATTACTGATTACACAGGTAAATTAGAATTACATTTTATTGGTGAAGAATATAGGTTAAAAAGACCTAGACACAATGTTGAAGAAGCTAAAAGAAGAGATGCAACATTTGCTTCGCAAATGTATGTTACTTGTAGATTAATAAACAAAGAAACAGGAGAAATTAAAGAACAAGAAGTCTTTATTGGTGAACTGCCTTTAATGACAGAGAGAGGAACCTTCATTATTAACGGAGCTGAAAGAGTAATAGTCAATCAAATAGTACGTAGTCCAGGGGTTTATTTTAAAGATGAAATGGATAAAAATGGTAGGAGAACTTATAATGCCAGCGTTATACCAAATCGAGGGGCTTGGCTAAAATTTGAGACAGATAAAAATAATTTACTTTTTGTAAGAGTTGACAAAACAAGGAAAATTAATGCGCATGTACTTATGAGAGCGATGGGCCTCTCAGATAACGATGTGATTGACAAATTAAGACATCCTGAGTTCTATAAACAATCAATTGATGCCGCTAATGATGAAGGAATAAATTCAGAAGATCAAGCTTTATTAGAACTTTATAAAAAATTACGCCCAGGTGAACCACCATCTGTTTCTGGCGGCCAACAACTTCTACATAGTAGATTTTTTGATCCCAAAAGATACGACTTAGGAAGAGTAGGTAGATATAAAATTAATAAAAAATTAAGATTAACTGTTCCAGATAATGTCAGAACTCTTACTCATGAGGATGTTCTTTCTACAATTGATTACCTTATTAATTTGGAACTTGATATTGGTGGGGCAAGTTTAGATGATATCGATCATTTAGGTAATAGAAGAGTTAGATCTGTTGGAGAACTTTTACAAAACCAAGTTAGAGTTGGCCTCAATCGACTAGAGAGAATTATTAAAGAAAGGATGACTGTTGGCGAGACAGATTCTCTTACTCCTGCTCAGCTGGTTAATCCAAAGCCTTTAGTGGCAGCTATTAAAGAATTTTTTGGATCTAGTCAATTAAGCCAATTTATGGATCAAACAAATCCATTAGCTGAGTTAACTCATAAAAGAAGAATTTCAGCATTAGGACCGGGAGGGCTTACTCGAGAAAGAGCAGGTTTTGCAGTTAGAGATATTCATCCTTCCCACTATGGAAGATTATGTCCTATCGAGACTCCTGAAGGACCAAACGCGGGACTCATAAATTCCCTTGCGACACATGCAAGGGTTAATGAATATGGTTTTATTGAAACTCCTTTTTGGGAAGTAGAAAAAGGCAGAGTCAATAAAGATGGTAATCCTGTTTATTTATCAGCGGACTTAGAGGATGAATGTAGAGTTGCGCCTGGTGATGTGGCGACTGATAAAAATGGTAATATTCTTGCAAGTTTAATTCCAGTAAGATACAGACAAGATTTTGAGAAAGTTCCTCCTCATCAAGTTGATTATGTTCAGCTTTCTCCTGTTCAAGTGATTTCAGTCGCGACTTCTCTCATCCCCTTCTTGGAACATGATGATGCCAATAGAGCTTTAATGGGGTCCAATATGCAACGTCAAGCAGTTCCATTATTAAGACCTGAGAGGCCTCTGGTCGGGACGGGGTTAGAATCCCAAGTCGCCAGAGACTCTGGGATGGTCCCAATCACAAAAGTAAATGGAATTGTTTCTTATGTTGATGCAAACGAAATAGTTGTAAAAGATGTAGATGGTAATGAGCATGTTCATTATCTTCAAAAATATCAGAGATCTAATCAAGATACCTGCTTAAATCAAAGACCAATAGTGAAAAATGGTGATCAAGTTATTTCTGGCCAAGTCCTTGCTGATGGCTCAGCTTGTGAAGGTGGTGAAATAGCTTTAGGACAGAATGTTTTAATTGCATACATGCCATGGGAAGGCTACAACTACGAAGATGCAATATTAGTAAGTGAAAGAATGGTTACTGATGATCTTTATACTTCAGTACATATCGAGAAATATGAAATAGAAGCAAGACAAACTAAATTAGGTCCTGAAGAAATTACCCGAGAAATTCCTAATATTTCAGAAGAAAGTTTGAACAATCTTGATGAAATGGGAATCATCAGAACAGGTGCCTTTGTAGAAAGTGGAGATATTCTCGTAGGAAAAGTTACTCCCAAGGGAGAATCTGATCAACCACCTGAAGAAAAACTTTTGAGAGCTATATTTGGTGAAAAAGCACGAGATGTTAGAGATAATTCTCTTAGAGTTCCTAAAACAG
>QCVV01000040.1 GCA_003210235.1 Prochlorococcus sp. AG-686-O05
TCCAATATTGGGCCTGTAATATTATATGGGATATTTGCGATCACTTTTGTAATTTTTTTATTTATTGAGTCAAGATTTGTTGAAAGAATATCTCCTTGTTGAAGTGTAAAATTTTTATCATTTTTAAATTTATTATTTAAATGATCAATTAAATCTTTATCCAACTCGACAGCATGTAATCTACTAATTTTCGAATCTAGTAATTTCGATGTTAATGCTCCTCTTCCGGGACCAATTTCTAGAATAAAATCTTCTTCTTCAAGTTCAGCCACCCTTTTGATTTTATCTAATATCAAATTATTAACTAACCAATGTTGTCCAAATCTTTTTTTTTGATGATAGTTTTTGAAATTCATCCAAAAGAGAAATAATATGTTTAAATTAGATATATATCTTATATCTTTATTAAATAGTATGGGCCTATCAAAAAGAAATTTAGGTAAACTCAATACTTTTATTAAAAAAAATAATTTAGTTAGCAATAATAATTTAAAGAAAAATCATCAAGAACCTAATAATTCTCTTAAAGTTGAAGACCCATCTAAAATTTTTTATTCTATAATTGACAACGCAGATAATATAAATGAGACATTAGATACAAATCAATTATTAAAAAAAAGTGAGGATAGTTTTTATAATATAAATTATAGAGAAACTAATTGCTCAAAGAATTTATCTATAGAGGAAGAACTATATGATGAATTTAATTATCTTCTTGATGAATAAAGAAAGATTTCTTTTTTTCGATGCTTCAAACGAATAGATTATCAATAAATGCTATTGGTAAAATAAAAAAAGATTGGATAAGAGAAGGAATTAATCAATACAAAAAAAGAATACCTGATCTTATTATTAATGAGTCTAAGAGTTTTAATATAGATAATATTCGAGTTAATAACATTATTATTTGCCTTACTGAAGAAGGACAATTATTTAATTCAATTGAACTAACTTCTTTACTTTTAAATTTTAAAAATAAAAAAATTAATTTCCTTATTGGAGACGCTGATGGAATTCCTTCAGATATAAAAGATAAATCACATCTTCTACTAAGCCTCTCTCCTCTTACTTTTCCTCATGAACTGGCAAGATTAATTCTTATCGAACAAATTTATAGAGCTATTTCTATTTCTAATGGTTCGCCTTATCATCGCGCCTAAACAGAAGATTTAGGATTAATACATAAAACTCTTAAAACAAACACAATTTAAAAGCTTTAATATATAGTACATATATACTACAAATTAAAGCTTTGCGTTCTTCTCATTTTAATTTCAAAACGGTCAAGATTCCATTATTAAGTGATTCGGTCTCAGCAGGTTTCCCCTCTCCTGCAGATGATTATACTGAGGAAAATATTGATTTGAACGAACATTTAATATCTAATCCTTTTAGTACTTTTTTTCTTAGAGTCAAAGGTGACTCAATGATCAATTCAGGAATTAAAGATAAAGATTTAATAATAGTAGATAAGAGTCTAACTGCTAAACCAGGTAATATTATTATTGCGATGATAGATGGAGAATTTACAATAAAAAGATTATCTATAAAAAATAATGAATTATATTTAAAAGCAGAAAATCATAAGTATCCAGACTTCAGTTTTAGAAATCATATTGATATACAAATTTGGGGGGTTGTAATCTATTCAATACATAGTTACTTATGAAAAGCAAAAGCTCAAATACTGAAGCAATAGCTCTTATAGATGCCAATAATTTCTACGCGTCATGCGAACAAAGTATCAACCCGTATTTAAGGAATAAACCAGTAGTAATATTATCTAATAACGACGGATGTATTATCGCAAGAAGTCCTGAAGCTCGTGCTTTGAAAATCAAAATGGGAATTCCTTATTTTAAAGTCAAAGAAAGAATGAATAGCTTAGGGGTGGCAGTTTTAAGTTCAAATTATTCGCTCTATGGTGATATGAGCAAGAGGTTAATGAATTTATTAAAAGACTATTCTGAAGAGATAGAGATTTATTCTATCGATGAAGCCTTTGTCTCAATTCTTAGACCTAAAGATAAGAATTTAAATCCTTGGGCAAGAAAAGTAAGGTGCTTAATATATCAAAACCTAGGAATAACTTTAACAATAGGAATAGCAGAAAACAAAGTAAGAGCAAAAATTGCTAATAAGCTGGCTAAGAATATAGATTCTTCAGCAGGAATATTCGATTTAGATAGAATCTATGATGAGAGTGATTACTTGAGAAAAATTAGTGTAGAAAAGATATGGGGTATTGGTAAACAAACATCTAATTGGTTACAAAGCAAAGGGATTAAAAATGCAAATGAATTAAGAGATATGGATGAAGATGAAATTATTAAGAAATTAGGGATCATAGGGAAAAGATTACAAATGGAATTAAAAGGTAATAAGTGTCTTCCGATAGAAACAATTAAGAAGCCTAAGAAAGAGATTCAAGTAAGTAGAAGCTTTGGAAAACCAATCACAAAATTAGAAGATTTAACTCAAGCATTATCAATTTATGCAATAAAAGCATCCGAGAAAATGAGAAGTCAAGGCTTAAAATCATCTACCATTACTGTATTTGTAAGAACTAGTCATTATTCAGATCATACTTATCAAAAAAGTGCTTATAAAAAACTTATAAATGCAACAGATAACACAAGTACTATTTTAAAAATAGTACTTGCATTATCTAAAGAAATTTATACTCCGGAATATAAATTATCAAAAGCTGGGGTTTTAATGCAGGATTTAACTAATTGCAAATATTTACAGCAATCAATTATCAATTACGAATCTCAAGAGAAATCAAGAAAATCAATCCGTCTTATGAAAACAATTGACTCCTTGAATAAAAAATTTAAGAATGAAGTAATTACATGGGCAATTGCAAAAAAAACACAAGAATGGGCAATGAATAGAAATTCATTAAGTTCTGGATCTACAACAGATATTACAAAAATTCCAAATATAATGATATAAAGTTGGAATATGGAATTTATATTATTTTTAAGCAAAATCGATAAGGAGATAATAGAACTGATCAATAAATCAAATAATTCAATCGAAGAAAATACAGCTCTTTGTCTTATAGATAGAAAGTTTGTTGGTTTTTATAAAAGGAAAGAAAAAGCGATCGTTATTTGCACTAAAAACGCTAAAAAATTAGGAGGATACAGAAAAGGTAAAAGTTACGATAATCACAAAACTAATCTTTATATAAGAAGAGCTTTAAGGCATGAAACGACACATCTAGTGCAGTCATGCAATAACAATAAACCCACAGGAGTAATAAAAAATATAGAAGATAAAATACATAAAGGAAAATTAAAAGCTTTAAATTCTTCAGTACAAATATCTGGAAATTATTATAAAGAGTTAGAAGCTTATGTTATGGAGGACAAGCCAAGAAAAGTAAAAGAGATACTGAAAACTTATTGTTTATAAATTCTTAAAAATTTATTAGTTAGAAGAAAAAATTCCACAACGTTGTTTATCAAGAAGATTGATATGCTGTCTTTCTAGATAATATAATTCTTGAAATTTTATAGCATCAGAATTTAAATCTTTGAAGACCTCTTCAATCTCTTTATTAGAATCTGGAGTTTCTAAGGACGAATTATCGATTAAAATAGAAATACAGTTTTCCAAAGTTTTAAGTCTTTGAGAACCCCAGGATTCAATAAGATGTCTACATCTTTTTAATGATTTATATCTTTCAAGAAGAGACAAAGTTCCCAGAATATTATGTTTAGGATTTTTTAAAGTGGTTAAAAACAATTCATCTGGATTAATAAAAGTATTGATTTTATTTGAGACTTCTAAATTATTGAGAGCTAAGTGATCAGGTAAATGTGAAATCAAATTAATTGAAATAAATTCATCATTTAATTTTTTATTATTAGGATCTCTCAAATCATTTAAATAATTTGAACTTAAATTATTTACTTCTATTGTTGAAATAGATTCCCAAATAAGACGAATATATTCAGTATTAAAGATTTCTATTTCTCTTTTAAGCAATTCTTCACGGATAAAAAGTCTATGTTTAGGGGAATGGAGATAGTAATAAATAATCTCTGATTCATTTTTCTCACGTTGACTAACTTCATTTGGCTGTTCAAATTTTTTTGATCTACCATGCCAACGAAACCCTTTAACTTGTTTTCTTAAGTCTTCTTCAAATTTAATAGCTAATCTCGCTTGACCCATACTTAATCTTTCAGAGACTTTTTGCAAATAGTGAGTTCGAGTAGCAGACTGAGGTAATTTACTTAATAACTTAACTAAAGAAGAAATAACGCTCTGAAAAATATCAGATTTAGATAAGTCTTTATTATCAAAAATCTGATCAATCTCCCAATCAATCCAGAAAGAGGCATTATCAATTAAATTAAAATAGTCTTCTGGTGTATTTACTTTTAGATACTCATCAGGATCTTTAAATGATTTTATTTGAAGTATTTTTAGGTTTATTTGATCGTGAAGAGATAAACCTTCAACTTCGTTTATAACCCTTTTTGTAGCTAATCTTCCTGCATTATCAGAATCGAAGTTAATTATTATATTTTTACTATCAGTGCATCTACAAAGTTGGGAGATTTGATATTTGTTTAGTGCCGTTCCAAGAGAAGCAACAGAATTTGTAATACCTTTTGAATGAAGTGAGATAACATCGAAATAACCTTCCACTACCACTGCCTTGTCTCTTTTTCTAATATTGCTGGATGCTTTATCAAAAGCAAACAACATTTTACCCTTCTCAAAAACTTCAGATTCTGGAGAATTTAAATATTTAGGTTCCTGACCATCAAGAGATCTGCCTCCAAAAGCAACTACACGCCCTTGCATATCAAAAATAGGAACTATCAATCTATTTCTAAAGCGATCGTAAACCTTATCAGAATTTTCCTTTGAAACAACAAGACCTGCACTTAAAATTAACTTTAAAGGAAATTTCTCAACTTTTGAAAGATAATTGAATAAATCATTCCATGAATTAGGAGCATAGCCTAATTCAAAATCATTAATATTTTCAATATTTAATTTTCTTTGTGAAGTTAAATAATGATGTGCTTCCCTACCCAAGGAATTATTTAATTGAGACTTAAACCAATCCTTTGATACACGAAGAATCTTATATAGTTCTTCTCTTCTCGATAATTGTTTTTTATATATTTCTTGTTGAGGCCCTTCAACATTTATTACATTAATATCATTCTTTTTTGCAAGTGAAAGAACAACATCAGAAAAGTTATTACGTGTAAACTCCATCAAAAATTTTATAGAATTTCCTCCAGCTCCACAAGAGAAACAATAATAAAATTGTTTCGTAGGAGAAACCGTCATAGAGGGCTTACTATCATCATGAAAGGGGCATATACCAACAAATTCTTTTCCTTTTTTCTTTAATACAATATGTTCAGAAATAACATCTACAATATCTACTTTATCCTTAACCTCCTGAATAGTTCTTGGATGTATGGAAGGTCCCATTTATTTATTTTTCTAAAAAGAAGTCCTAATTATCATATTGTTATAGGTCAAATTTTTAAAAGAATCTACTTAATTTCACAATTAAATTATTTTTAGTAATGCTTAAAGAATCTTTTAATCAAAAAAATAATTCATTTAAGAAAATAAATCTAATATTGGCATCTTTTTTCTTCAGCCTTATGACTGTTTGCGTAAAAATAATTGATAATAGAATACCGATATATGAATTAGTATTTTTTAGATCATTAATAAGTTTGTTCATAACCTCTTTTATAATAAGTAAAAAGAATATAAATCCCTGGGGGAATAACATACCTTTACTAATTTTAAGAGGTCTTTTAGGGACAATAGCATTGGTTTGTATATTTTATGCTATTAAAAAAATGCCTCTAAATATTTCTACTGTTATTCAATATACATACCCTATTTTTATAGCAATATTTGCAGGAATTCTTATAAAAGAAAAGATTACTAAGAAACTAATTATCGCATCATTAATAGGTTGGTTAGGAATATTAATAATATTAAATCCATATCAATTATCGAGTTTAAACGTTGAGCTAAATAAATTAACTGTATTAATAGCTTTTCTTGGTTCTATTTCAACAGCCCTGGCTTACATAACAGTAAAAAAACTTTCATTAACAGAAGATATTTTTATAATAATTAAATACTTTCCGTTAATGTCTGTAATTACATTATCTCCGATAGTATTATTTAATTGGGTAACGCCGAATATTAATGATTTAACATGGATAATCGGTATTGGGATATTTACACAAGCTGGGCAAACATTTTTGACAATTGGATTAAAAAAATTACCAACATCAGAAGCGGCTACGATAAACTATCTACAAGTAATATTTGGCTCTTTATGGGGTATTATGTTCTTCAATGAATTAGTAAATATTAACTTCATGATTGGTGCAGTACTTGTATTGTTAGGAACTATTATTTCTACTAGCAAAAAGCTAAAAAAGATTTAAAATAAAAAAAAAGTATGTTTGTAATGAAACTTTTCTTATTAGCATTTTTCAGTCTTTATCCATTTCTTCAAGTTAATGCTTCAACTCCCAGAGCCGTAACATGTTCAAGGAAGCAATATTATGAAGAATATATAGCAGGAACAGAATCATCTCCAGGTTATGTTAAGAGTTGGGTTGAAGATGTAGAGATACCTTGTAGCGGAGAAAGTGCTAAAAATGTTGATGATAATGATTGCAGTGAGGGTTCAGTAATAGGTGGACTTCTTGGAGCTGGAATAGCTCTTTCTTCATCTAGAGGCAAAGATAGATTTTGGGCTGTTCCAGCTGGTGGTACAGCAGGTGCTCTTCTTGGATGTCAGGTGGATGGTGGTTAATTGATTAGTTGGATAAAGGGAGAATTAGTAAGTTCCTGGCAAGCTAATAATAAATTTTATATATTAATAAACTGTCAGGGATTAGGTTACGAAGTTCAGACCCTCGAATCTGTGATTTTGGATATAAATACAAATAAAATTTCGGAAAAAGAAATTATACTCTGGCTAAAACATATTAAAAAAGAAGATTCTGATATGCTCTTTGGTTTTAACTCCAAAGAGCAAAGAGATTTCTTTGTTCAAATCTTAAATATTAAAGGTATTGGCTCCCAAATCGGGATGTCTTTATTAAATAAATTTTCTTTAAATCAATTAATTAATGCAATCTCTAATAATGACAAAAAATCGATTAGTTCTGTTCAAGGAATTGGGCAAAAAATGACTGACAGAATAATCCTTGAATTAAAAAGTATGGTAATTACAAAACAAATTGAAAAAGAGAATTTGAATAAAAATAATTTCCTTGCAGACAATAGGGACTTAGATTCAATTTTTAATGATATTGATTTAACACTTCAATCTTTAAATTATTCTAAAAAAGAAATTAAAAACTTATTTCCGAAACTTATTAATAATATTAAAAATAATAAAAATTCGTCTTTAGAAAAAGATTATATTTCTTTTGAAAACTTATTAAAAGAAGCTATGAACTATTTAGACAAATAATAATAGAAATTTAGGCCAATAACGTAGTAAAATGATTAAAGGTAGATAAAATTTCATGACTCTAGATACAGCGGAAAAACAAAAACTAATTGAATCTCATCAAGTACATGCAACAGATACAGGATCTGTTGAGGTGCAAGTTGCTATGCTTTCTGAAAGAATTTCAAAATTAAGTGACCATTTACAAGGAAATATTCACGACTATGCATCAAGACAAGGCCTACTAAAAATGATAGGAAAAAGAAAAAGATTATTATCATACATAAAAAGCAAAAATCCTCAAAACTATCAAGAACTAATTAAAAAAATAGGAATCAGAGGATGACATCCATTAATGAAAAAAAAACAAGCTAAAAAGAAAAATTTCACTAAAAAGAAAAAAATACCTGAGGTTGATGCCTTTAGAAATATTGAAAAAAAAGTTCCGACAATAACTCCAAAAACAAAAAAATCTAGCGGCATACCAAAATATGTTGCTGATAGGATGGCTAGGAGAATATTTTTTACGGCTGGAATACCAACAATTATGGGTATGTCTGTATTTGTTGTAAGTTACATAATTGTCACAAGAAATATTGCCGAAATTCCTCCTTCCTCAACAATAGCAATATCAGCATTATTCTTCTTATTGGGACTAGGTGGGTTAAGTTTTGGGATATTATCTGCAAGTTGGGATAAAGAGCCAGGAAGTTTTTTTGGTATAGAAAATATCCCCTTGAATATTGAAAGAGCAAAAGCTGCATTTAAACCAGCATCTCAAAACTTTGATAAGAAAAAGTAACTTATGCAATCAAGGATTTCAAATTTACTTGAAAAGATTTATCAGAGAGTAATTTAGAAACACCGTGAATATCTCCTACACAAAATTGATCTCCAAACTTAACATAGGTTATAGATTCATTATTCTTAACAGCCGCTAATACTGGAATTTTAATTCCACATTTATCTCTATCTGGTTTAAATTTAATTAAACAATCTCTTATTGTGTTTTGAATTCTTATATCTGAGGCTTGGGAACTATTAAGATCAATGACAAGTAACTTTAAGTTATCAATTTCTCTACAATCATCAATAATTAATTGTGTCTTATCACTTTTTTTATCAATAGTGCCCCAAACTAGTAGTCTGGTATCAGTAAGTAAAAATTCAGATAATCTACAATATGTTTTGGGGAACACTATTGCCTCACAACTTCCAGAAAGATCTTCAAGTTGCACAATAGCCATTCTGTCACCTTTTCTTGTAGTAATTTGCTTTAACTCGGGAATCATTCCAACCAAAGAGACTTTCGTTCTGTCGTGGGAGTTTTCTAATTGAGAGATACTTATAGGAGAAACAAGTTTAGCTGGCTTTGCAAGATGTTTTAAAGGATGATCTGATAAATAAAAACCTAAAAGTTGCTTTTCTAATTTAAGCTTTTCAATTAAGGAGTAATCTTCAACTTTTGATCCTTGAGATAAAGAAAAGTCTTTGTTATCTTTTTTACTAATTGAATCGAATAAATTCCCTTGTCCAGAGATCCGATCACGATTTCGTGATGATGCCCATTCCATTACATATTCAAGATCGGAAAAAAGTTGAGCTCTATTATTATTTTCAGAAAATTCATCAAGGGCTCCACAATGAATTAAAGATTCAATATTCCTTTTATTTAAAATATTAGAAGGTAAACGATCACATAAATCAGAAAATGATTTAAAGCTTCCAAGTTTATTACGATTCTCTATTATATTTTTTATAGCTGAATCTCCTAGATTTTTAATAGCAGATAATCCAAATAAAATCTGATCCTTTTTAATAGTAAAATCAATTCCCGATAAATTTATACTTGGTGAAATGACATCGATCCCCATTGAATAACAATTAGATATATATCTCTGCATTTTGTCGCTTGAACCAGCATTAACAGTTAGAAGAGAAGCCATGTAAGCTACTGGATAATGTGCTTTTAAAAAAGCAGTTTGGTAAGTGACTGCTCCATATGCAGTGGAATGACTTTTATTAAAACAATATTCAGCAAATAAGACCATTTGATCAAAAAGATCATTAGCTATTTTTTTATCTACTCCTTTTTTACAGGATCCCTCAATGAAAATATTACGATGTTTAACCATCTCAGATACTTTTTTCTTTCCCATTGCTCTACGTAATAAGTCAGCATCGCCAAGAGAATAGCCTGCCAAATCTTGAGCAATTTTCATGATTTGCTCTTGATAAACCATTATTCCGTAAGTTTCAGTGAGAATAGATTCAATGAAAGGATGAGGGAAATCTATTTTTTCACTCCCGTTTTTTCTATTGATAAACTTTGGTATTAGACCAGCATCAAGAGGACCAGGCCTGTATAAAGCCAAAATAGAAGAGATATCTTCAAGAGAGTTGGGCTT
>QCVV01000041.1 GCA_003210235.1 Prochlorococcus sp. AG-686-O05
ACTTAGAAGAATATTTTTTTTGAAGTTTAAAAAGCACATCCCAAATATTATTATCCTGATTTTCGTAGGTATCAACATGACTTCTAATAGCTCTATAACCATTTTTAAGAGCCAAGTTTAGTGATTTTTCAGCTCTCTCTAAAACCTTATTTATAGAACGAGTTTTATGCTCCTCTAAATTTACTGATAATGCCTCTTGATAGTTTGATTTAAAATTAGGAAACTCTTCAAAAGTGAAAGACTTATCAAAATGTGAGTGAGTTTCAACAAATCTTGGAAAAAGAATTTTTTTTGGTTTTTCATAATTGATATTTATCGGCTTTAGTTCAGAAACAATACCTTTTTCCCAAGCAATAAAAACAGAAGCGAAGTCCTCATTATCAACATTGAGGTTGTCAGCATTTTCAATTTCGCAGAGGCTTCTGGGTATAAGAACCTCTGTTTTTCCAGAATTACTCAAGATTTCATTTACTTTCATTTTATTTTAAAACATCAATAAAACTTGTATTGAAATAGGAAAATACTTCAAAATCTTCTCAAACATGCAAATATGCATGAAATTTTACACGTAAGTTGTTAAATTTATAGATGTGAGGCGGGCGTCGCCAAGTGGTTAAGGCAGTGGCTTGTGGCGCCGCTATTCGGGGGTTCGAATCCCCTCGCTCGCCCTCAAAAATATTGCTCCAAAATTATTTTAATAATAATTTTGAATTAACAAAGTCCTTCGAAACTTTTAGCAAAGTGCTAACCAAACCAATACAAGAAGAAAAAAAGGCATCTAAACATTCCTCTATTGGTAGTTATTGGATAACAACTTTTGGTTGCCAAATGAATAAGGCAGATTCCGAAAGGATGGCTGGCACTCTCGAAAAAATGGGATATTCCAGAGCTATTGATGAATTAAAAGCGGATTTAGTTTTATATAATACCTGCACAATAAGAGATAGTGCTCAGCAAAAGGTTTACAGTTTTTTAGGAAAGCAAGTCAAAAGAAAGCATAGTACTCCAAAATTAAAATTAGTTGTGGCAGGTTGCCTCGCACAACAAGAGGGTGAATCTCTTTTAAGAAGAGTTCCCGAAATTGATCTAATCATGGGACCACAACATGTTAATAATCTTGAAAATCTTTTAGAGAGGGTTGATTCAGGTAATCAAGTCGTTGCCACTGATGAAACTTTTATATCTGAAGATATTACTAATGCCAGAAGAGATAGCTCTATTTGTGGTTGGGTGAACATCATTTATGGTTGCAATGAAAGATGCTCTTATTGTGTTGTCCCATCTGTTAGAGGTAAAGAACAGTCAAGATATCCTGAGGCAATTAAAAGTGAAATACAAACTTTAGCTCATAATAATTTTAAAGAGGTAACTCTTTTAGGGCAAAATATTGATGCCTATGGTAGAGATCTTCCTGGAACGACAAAAGAAGGGAGAAAAGAAAATACCCTTACTGATCTTCTTTATTTTGTTCACGATGTAGATGGAATTAGTAGAATAAGATTTTCTACTAGCCATCCAAAATATTTTTCAAAAAGACTTATAAAAGCTTGTTATGAATTAGACAAAGTTTGTGAGCATTTTCATATTCCGTTTCAAAGTGGTAATGATGAAATCCTGAGATTGATGGCAAGAGGTTACACAATCGAAAAATATAAAAAAATAATTGAAAATATAAGACTTTTAATGCCATATGCATCAATTACTGCTGATGCAATAGTTGCTTTCCCCGGAGAAACAGAAAACCAATATCGTGAGACATTAAAATTAATATCTGATATTGGTTTTGATCAAGTAATGACCGCCGCCTATTCTCCAAGGCCAAATACCCCAGCAGCGATATGGGATAATCAAATTCCTGAAGAAGTTAAAAAAGAAAGATTAAAAGAAATTAATGAACTAGTTGAAACAACCTCTAGAAAAAGAAACCAAAGATATTTAAATAATATTGAAAGTGTTTTAATTGAGGGCTTGAATCCAAAAAATACCTCACAAATAATGGGGAGGACAAGAACGAATAGACTTACTTTTGTAGAAATACCAAAAAATATTGGGTTTAATTATTCATTTGGTGATGAAGTAAATGTCAAAATAACGGAAGCGAGGTCCTTTTCTTTAAGCGGTCAAATTTGTAAGTAATTTTTCTAAAATGTTAGAAAAAGCAAAAAAATGTATTGGAATAATTTTTGGAGGAGAGTCTAACGAGCATTATGTTTCAATATCATCCGCTAAGACGGTTTATAAAGCCTTAATTTCTAAAACAAACATCGAAAGATTTAAAGTTAAAGCCTTTTATATAAATAAGTATGGAGTTTGGCTTGAAAACGATCAATCTCTCGAATTATTAAAAGAAAATAATCGAAATGAATCCGCCGACAAGTACCAAGTATTACCTAAAGGAGAAATAAACTTTTTAAACAAAATTGAATTTCAAAGTGTTGATATATGGTTCCCCCTTTTGCATGGTTTAAATGGAGAAGATGGCGCAATTCATGGATTATTAAAATTCACCCAAAAACCTCTAGTAGGAGGAGGAATTCTAGGTTCTGCTCTTGGAATGGATAAAATATTAATGAAAAAAATATTTTCACATCTAGCAATTCCACAAGTAAATTATTTAGCTATCCAAAATCATGATCTTAGTGATGATAATGTTAAAAATAATTTATCTTTTAATATTATTGAAAAATTAAAGTTGCCAGTTTTTATTAAACCTGCTAATTCAGGTTCTTCACTTGGCATTTCTAAGGCCAAAACCAAATCAGAAATATTTAAAGCTTTAGAAAAGGCTTGGGAAATAGACTCAAGAATTGTTATTGAGGAAGGTTTAGATGTTAGAGAACTTGAATGTGGAATAATTGGAAATTTAAAACTTTCCGCATCTGAAATTGGTGAAGTTTCCTATTCAACAGATTGGTACGATTATGATTCAAAATATTCGATGGATAATCAAATAATTATTCCAGCTGATATTGATTCTCAAATCTCTAAACAAATTAAAGATATTGCTATTCGAAGTTGTAGAGCATTAAATATTTACGGGTTCGCAAGAGTTGATTTCTTTTTAGAAAAGATTTCAAATAAAATTTTTTTGAATGAAATAAATACCATTCCTGGTTTTACAAGTAAAAGTATGTTTCCCATGCTTTGGAATGCTTCAGGTTTAAATATTGATCAACTTGTGGCTAAACTAATTGATATATCCTCAGATTTATAGATTAAAGTCAAATGTTGCATGGACTACTTTGGTTACCATTACTTTTAATCTTCATTCTATTAACAGCTCTTGGTTGGCTAGAAAGAAGAAGACAAAATCTTTTTAGGAATTGGGCTACTGGTTCTGAAATTTGCAAGTTAGATAGCTCTGGTGCGGCCTTTTTAAAAGATGGTGAATTGAGATGGAGTGCATTTGAAGCTGGAATATTTGAAGAGAAAGACAGTTTTACAATAAAAAAACTTGAACTAGTAGAGTTAATGGCCCTAACCTCAGGAGAAGCTCCTTTAACCAATGAATCTCAAGGTAAGTGTAGGCTAAGACTGGTTGGGGATGGAAAAGAAATGGATGTTCCATTTTCAGATGCAGAGAGAGCTAGAGAGTGGATGGATCAACTGATGGAAAAAGCTAGATGTGATTTGTGAAAGATAAACAAGGAGGAAAAAAAAGAAGGTTTTTTTTGTTAATTACCTTTTTATTTATTTCAAGTTATACAACCTCTAAAACTTTAAAGAAAGTTAATTACCAAGACATTTCTATTGTTGGTAGCGAATTATTTTCTATCGACGATATAGTTGCTAATTCATCTCTAAATTTCCCGACTCCATTGATATTTGTCAAAACCACATACACAGAGAAAGAATTAAAAAAAAATTTATCTCTAAAGAACGTTTCAGTTTTCAGGCAAATATTCCCTTTTGGATTAAAAATATTAATTCAAACAAGAACTCCAATAGCCTACGGCGAGAGGATTTTACAGGAAAAAAAAATAACTGGTTTTATTGATGAAGATGGTTTTTTTATTAATGAAAAATATTCAGATCAAGTAAATTTGAAAAAATTATCTAGTAAAATTTTTGGATGGAAAGAAAACTTTAGAGAGACATTATCAAAAATTTTGAATTACCAAAAATATAGCGATGTTGAATTCATTACAATTACCTTCTCGCCAAATGGATTTTTAACTTTAGAGGAAAAAAGTCTGAAAACAATATTGCTAGGATTTAATCCCAAAATAATAGAAAGTCAATTACAAGTGATCAATAATATAAAAAAACAAATAAAGGAAAATAATATTTTAGAAAAAATAGATAATATCGACATAACTGACCCCAACAATCCCAAAATTAAAGTGTTCAAACCCTAATAAATGGAAACAAATTTCATAAAAGTTTTTTTGATCACTACAGTGTTCGAAAGGGTTTAGACAAAATACTCAATTTTTTGACAAGTTAATAATTGAGGACTTTCTTCAAGAAAATCCTACATATCAGCTTAGTGAGTTCATAATGCACCCAATACTAGTATTTGATTTTATTTAGAGATGAGCTTCGGAAACAATCCAAACTTAGATCAATCAAAAGGCATCCTTCCAAGTCAAAGTGCCAAAATTGAAGTAATCGGTGTAGGGGGTGGTGGGAGTAATGCTGTTAACAGGATGATTGATAGCGATCTTGAAGGCGTCTCATTCAGAGTTCTTAACACTGATGCCCAAGCCTTACTACAGTCCTCTGCAGAACGAAGAGTTCAATTAGGTCAGAATTTAACAAGAGGTCTCGGAGCAGGAGGAAATCCAAGTATCGGTCAAAAGGCTGCAGAAGAATCTAGAGATGAGCTTCAACAATCACTTGAGGGATCCGACTTAGTTTTCATAGCAGCAGGAATGGGTGGAGGTACTGGCACAGGAGCAGCTCCGGTTGTTGCTGAAGTAGCCAAGCAAAGCGGCGCATTAACAATTGGCATAGTAACTAAACCATTTTCTTTTGAAGGTAAAAGAAGAATGCGTCAAGCAGAAGAAGGAATTGCAAGATTGGCAGAAAATGTTGATACTCTTATTGTTATCCCAAATGATAGGTTAAAAGAAGTTTCTTCAGGTGCCTCTATTCAAGAAGCATTTAGGAATGCAGATGATGTTTTAAGAATGGGAGTTCAAGGTATAAGTGAAGTAATTACCCGACCTGGTGAAGTTAATCTTGACTTTGCTGATGTAAGATCAGTTATGACTGAAGCTGGTACAGCGCTTCTTGGTGTAGGTATTGGATCTGGTCGATCTAGAGCCATAGAGGCTGCTCAAGCTGCTATTAATAGTCCGTTACTAGAAGCAGGAAGAATTGACGGAGCAAAAGGTTGCCTTGTAAATATCACTGGAGGGAGAGATTTGACTCTTGACGATGTGAACTCAGTTGGAGAAGTTATTAGTGATGTTGTGGATCAGGATGCAAATATAATCGTTGGTCAAGCGGTTAATGAAGATATGGAAGGTGAGATACAAGTTACCGTTATTGCAACAGGTTTTGATACAAACCAACCATTGAAGCAACAAAGAATTAAAAATAGATTATCAAATCAATCTTTTTATAATGTCTCTGACAATAAAGACTCAGGAGCAAGTATTCCAGACTTTTTAAAATTAAGACAGAATAAAAAAGATATCGAATAATCGCTAAAATTAAGTGACTCGGTTATCTCGCCTGCCTCAAGCATCCCTTGTGGCTGCTACCTTCCGATCCTGACCAGGTTTGGGCGTTAAAACCGCGAAAGGCCGAGTCAGAAATATACTAGCAATTTTTGATAAAAAAAGATACATATCTCTTATGTTGCCATCAGAATTAGTTAAACATAAAAAAAATTCTCAAAAGATTATTGCATTAACTGCATGGGATTCTATTTCAGGATCTCTAGCTGAGCAATCAGGAGCAGATATTGTTCTTGTGGGGGACTCTTTAGCAATGGTGTGTTTAGGTTACAAATCGACCTTGCCTGTTACTTTAGAGAATATGATTTATCACACAAATGCAGTTTCTAGAGGATTCAGAAAAGAAATAGAAGAACAGTCCTTATTGGTATGTGATATGCCTTTTCTTACTTATCAATGCGGAGAAAACAAGGCAGTGGAATATGCTGGAAAAATAATTAAGAACACTTATGCAAAGGCAGTAAAAGTTGAGGGTGCTGATCCAGAGGTACAAAATGTTATTTCAAGACTAATAAGAATGGGAATTCCTGTTATGGGACATTTAGGGCTTACTCCACAAAGCTATTTGAATCTAGGATTTAAACAACAAGGGAACAATTCAGAAAGTCACGAAAAAATCAAAAGAGATGCTTTATCACTAGAAAATCTAGGATGTTTTTCTATAGTTTTAGAACATATTCCAGAATTACTTGCCAAAGAAATTCAAACCGAATTGAAAATACCAACAATAGGTATTGGTGCCGGAAAATTTTGTGATGGACAAGTAAGAGTTACTGCTGATTTATTAGGGCTAAGTGACAAGCAACCTCCATTTTGTAAACCAATTATTAATGGGAAAAAGTTTTTTGGTGAAAAACTAAAAGAATGGGTAGCGTCTGAAAGGCTCAGTTAATTTTTTCCCACCACCTAAACATCGAAACAAGAATTTGATTGCTTAATTCCATCCCTTTTGGATCACTCAAAAAAAATCTGTTTCCTCTTTTAATCAAAAGACCAGTTTCTTGGAAGTTTTCCCATTCCTTTAATAAATTTGTTAGAGCTCTTTTGGACTTTTTATTATCCCAATTTTGTTCATTTACTAACTCATAAATATTGATGCCTTCTTTAAGTCTCATTCCTAACATGATTTTCTCATCCAATTCTTTATAAATATTTTCTTTGTTAACGAGTGAATGTTCTAATTTAATTTCGCATTGCTTAGTTACCCATTTTTTATAATCTTTACTAATTCTTGGCCTTGTAAAATTCTCCCCCCAAGGAGAACTAGTCGATCCTTGACCAAAACTCCACCATCCTTGACCCTTCCAATAAACTCTATTATGTCTTGATTGATGTCCAGGGAGAGAATAATTAGAAATTTCATATCTTGTATAACCTGACGTTTTTAAAACAAAATTTGTTAGTTCACTATTTTTAAAAGCCTCATCATCATCCGGTAATGATAGTTTACCTAAATCAACTAATTTCTTAAAAACAGTTCCATTCTCGATACTTAAATCATAAATTGATATGTGTGGAGGGCAGAACTTTAAGGATAGTTTTAAGTCTTCTTGCCATTGTTTAAAACTACATTTTGGTAAATTTTGAATTAAATCCAAACTCCAACTTTTTATAAAACCATGATCATATGCTTTTTTTAACCAAAAACAAGATTTTTCTACATCTTTACTGCCATGTCTTCTTCCTGCCTGTTCTAGAACCTGATTATTAAAACTTTGAACACCAAGACTAAATCTATTTATCCCAGCCTTTATGAAGCCATATAGATCATCTTCATTAAAACTAGCTGGGTCGACCTCCATTGTAATTTCAGAACCATAATCAATTCCGTAACTCTCCTTAAAGAGATTAATTAAGTCTTTAATCTGTAAGGGATTTAAAATTGAAGGAGTTCCTCCACCGATATAAATTGTTGAAAGAGGAGATTTATGTTTGATTGACAATATTTCTTTATTTAAATAGGTCAAATATTCTTTTACAGTTTTACTTCCATATCCATCTAGACTTTCAATTTTATTGCCTAAAGGTATAACTGCAAAATCACAATAGAAACATCTTCTGTGGCAAAAAGGTATGTGTACGTAAGCACTTCTTGGAAACTTCTTCATAAGACAAACAAAATATTTAGCTTAAAAAAAAACATTGAGGAGTTTTAATAATAAAATCTTTATTTACTCAATTAATAAATCCTAGTAGATTATATATATGACAGATATCTTAGTACTAATTTTATTTGTATTGTCTGGAGCGGCATCAGGATGGCTTGGAGTTGATCTTCTCCCAATAGACATACTGAAACAGGTCTCAAATGTTGAAGGTTTTAGAGTTGTACTTGCAATAATTGGATTTTTTATTGGACTAGCAGCAGGTTTTGTATTTTTACAGCTTAGAAAGACATTCCTTGATCAAATACGCACAATGCCTACAGATTTACTAATTAGTAGGGCGGTAGGGCTAATTTTAGGATTACTTGTTGCAAATCTACTGCTTGCTCCAATATTGTTAATTCCTTTTCCAAGGGAAGTATTTTTTGCAAAACCTTTAGCTGCCATTCTCAGTAATTTTTTCTTTGGGGCACTTGGTTATAAATTAGCTGATACTCACGGCAGGACTTTGTTAAGACTATTTAACCCGACGAATACCGACGCGTATTTGGTAAACGAAGGCATAATTCCAGCTGCAAGCCCAAAAATTCTTGACACTAGTGTAATTATTGATGGAAGGATAAATGGTTTATTAAGCTGTGGATTACTTGAGGGGCAGTTAATTGTAGCCCAAAGTGTAATTGATGAGCTACAAACTTTAGCTGATTCTAGTAGTAATGAAAAAAGAGGGAAAGGAAGAAGAGGTCTTAAATTATTGAAAGAGTTAAGAGAACTTTATGGAAGGAGACTTGTAATAAATCCAACTAAGTATGAGGGTAATGGGGTAGATGAAAAACTTCTAAGAATTACTGAGGATATGGCAGGTACTTTAATTACCGCAGATTATAATCTCTCTCAGATTGCAGAAGTAAAAGAATTAAAAGTTATGAATTTAAGCGATTTAGTTATTGCTTTAAGGCCAGAAGTCCAACCTGGAGAATCACTTAATATAAAAATAGTCAGAGAGGGTAAAGAAAAATTGCAAGGAATTGGATATTTAGACGATGGAACAATGGTCGTAATTGATGATGCAAAGAATTTTGTTGGTGAAAGATTAGACATAGTTATTACTGGGGCATTGCAAACTCCCACTGGAAGAATGGTATTTGGGAAATTAATAAATAATCCTGAGTCAAACAAATCTTTTAAATCTCCAGCGACACAAGGCTAAATCTAGCTAGAATCAAATCAGTATTTATTTTGTAGAACATATGACTGTATCTGCTCCTTATTACGGCGAGAATACCGCTATGAGGACTCCACCTCCAGATTTACCTTCACTTCTTCTAAAGGAGAGAATTGTATACCTAGGATTGCCTTTATTTTCAGACGATGACGCCAAAAGACAATTAGGAATGGATGTTACCGAGCTTATTATTGCTCAACTCCTTTACCTAGAATTTGATGATCCAGATAAACCTATTTATTTTTATATAAATTCAACAGGTACTAGTTGGTATACCGGAGATGCTGTGGGTTTTGAAACAGAAGCTTTTGCTATTTGCGATACCATTAATTACATTAAACCACCCATTCATACAATTTGTATTGGGCAAGCAATGGGTACAGCGGCAGTTATCTTATCTTCAGGGACAAAAGGTCATAGAGCAGCTCTACCTCATGCTTCTATTGTCCTTCATCAACCAATTAGCGGTGCTAGAGGGCAAGCAACTGATATCCAAATAAGGGCAGAAGAGGTATTGAAAAACAAAAAATCAATGCTGGAAATTTTATCACGCAACACTGGTAAAAGTATTGAAGAGCTTTCGAAAGATTCTGACCGGATGAGTTATCTTAACCCTCAAGAAGCTTTAGATTATGGAGTAATTGATAGAATACTCACAAGCCAAAAAGATTTGCCAAATAACATTTAATCCTTACTTTTAACTAATTACTTTTTTAAAATTATGCCAATAGGAACTCCAAGCGTGCCTTATAGACTTCCAGGAAGTCAATACGAAAGATGGGTAGACATTTATACAAGATTGGGGGTTGAGAGGATTTTATTCCTTGGACAAGAAGTGAATGATGGAAT
>QCVV01000042.1 GCA_003210235.1 Prochlorococcus sp. AG-686-O05
ACTTGCAAATATATCTAACCCAAAAAGAATTTATTTTATCCGTAAAAAAGTAAACAATACATCCTCAGATTTCTTAATTAAATTGATGAGTAATTTACTAGATATTGAATCATCACTAAAAAAAGGCAATAATCCTATTAATGTTTTTACTGAAAGTCTCGTTAACTTAAGTTAATCAAATATTAAGTTTGATAATTTATATTATGATTGTAATATGGCTCTATTAATCAAAAAATTTGGCGGCACTTCGGTTGGAGATATTACAAAAATTAAGGCAATTGCCCAAAGTATTATTCAAAGTAAAGAAGCTGGAAATGATATCGTCGTAGTTGTATCTGCAATGGGTAATTCTACAGATCACTTAAATAAATTAGCAGAATCAATCAGCAAAAATCCCAATAGCCGAGAATTAGATATGCTCCTTTCTACAGGAGAGCAAGTAACTATGGCACTTCTATCAATGTCATTAAATGAATATGGAATTCCTGCAATATCTTTGACAGGTAGCCAAGTTGGAATTGTTACTGAATCAATTCATGGGAAAGCAAGAATTCTTGATATCAAAACAGAACGAATACAAAACTATATTGATCAAGGTTATGTAGTAGTAGTTGCTGGGTTTCAAGGCTCAACTCTTAGTCATACTGGATCAATGGAAATCACAACTTTGGGAAGAGGTGGTTCAGATACGTCAGCAGTAGCGCTTTCTACAGTATTAGGTGCAGAAACATGCGAGATATATACAGATGTCCCTGGGGTCCTTACCACTGATCCAAGAATAGTACCTAATGCAAAATTATTAGATATTATTAGTTGTGAGGAGATGCTAGAACTTGCAAGTGTTGGTGCATCAGTACTTCATCCAAGAGCTGTAGAAATTGCTCGTAATTATGGAATAAAATTATACGTTAAATCAAGTCAAACCTTCGCAAATGGTACTCTTCTACATAGCAAAATAAAACCATTAGCTCTTAAAAGAGGAGGGTTAGAATTAACAAAGACTGTAAATAGTCTTGAAGTATTAGAAAACCAAGCCGTATTTAGTGTTTCCAACCTAACTGATAGGCCTGGAATTGCAGCTAAAATATTTGAAACCTTGTCTGAAGCGAGCATTAATGTTGATTTAATAATCCAAGCTACACATGATGGGAAGAGCAATGATATTGCATTTACAGTAAATGAGTTTGATTTAACCAAAACTATTGAGCAATGTAAATTAATAACTAATCAATTAGGTGGCGAATATAATTTCAAAACAAATATGACTAAGTTAAGTATTCAAGGAGCTGGAATAATGGGGAGACCAAGTGTATCGGCTGATTTATTTGATACTTTATCCAAAGCAAACATAAATGTAAGATTAATAGCTACCAGCGAAATCAAGGTCAGCTGCGTTGTTGACATTAACAATATTCCAAAAGCTATTAGATTTGTCGGTGAAAAATTTAAATTATCTGATAAACAGATATTTATTAATCCGGTAATTGTCAGAGAAGAACAGCCCGAAGTAAGAGGAATTGCATTAGATAAAAATCAGGTTCAAGTTAGTATTCGGAACCTGCCTGATAAGCCTGGGGTGGCAGCTTCAATATGTTTAGCTCTCGCAGAGAGTAATTTGATTTTTGATACTATTGTTCAATCTGAAAGGTTCACATCTTTCAAAACCAAAGACATTAGTTTTACTATGAATAAACAAGACAGAGAAAGAGCTAATAAAATTTTCCACTCTTTAACAAAAAAATTACCAGGATCATTTATCGAAGATGGACCAGCGATAGCCAAAGTAAGCACAGTGGGAGCTGGAATGGCCTTTAAGGTTGGAACAGCTGGAAAGATATTTAGAGCACTCGCTAATAAAGATATAAATATTGAAATGATTGCTACAAGCGAAATAAGAACTTCTTGTATCGTCTTAGAAAAGGATTGTGACCAAGCAGTCTATGCAATTCATTCTTATTTCGAATTAGATAAATAATTAATTAATTAACTATTCCTAGATAATTTTTGCCTAAGCTTCTTAATTCTATCTCTAAGATTTGCGGCCTCTTCAAAATTTAGTTCTTTTGCTGCATCTTTCATTTTATTTTCTAACTTGTCAATTAAACTTGGCATTTCGTCCAGCAAACATAAATTATCTTTGGCATTTAAAATTTCGTCTGTTTTATTACTAACAATATTTATAAGATCCTTAGATAATCCTCCGTTATCTAATTTCCGGGAAAGCTCTAAAAAAGATAATATTGAATTTTCTATTTTCTTACCTGCAGGTTTTGGAGTAATACCATTGATCTCATTATATGTTTTTTGGATAGTTCTTCTTCTATCAGTTTCAGATATCGCTCTTTTCATTGATTTAGTAAAGTTATCTGCATAAAGCAAAGCAACCCCATCAACATGTCTTGCCGCTCTTCCAATAGTCTGAATAAGCGAACGCTCTGCTCTCAAAAAACCTTCTTTATCTGCATCTAAAATAGCAACTAGAGAAACTTCAGGCAGATCGAGTCCTTCCCTTAGCAAATTTACTCCAACCAGTACATCATATTCACCCAACCTAAGATCTTGAATAATCTCTATCCTTTCAATCGAATGAATTTCAGAATGCAAATATCTCACTCTAACTTTATTATCCGATAAAAAATCGGTAAGATCTTCTGCCATCCTTTTTGTAAGAGTTGTAACAAGTACTCTTTGATTCTTTTTAGCTCTAACTCTTATTTCTGATAAAAGATCATCTATTTGTCCGTCACTAGGCCTTACATCAATGATCGGATCTAAAACACCTGTCGGCCTAATAACTTGTTCAATAAAATGGCCTTCGCATTGATCCAACTCCCATTGGCCAGGGGTTGCACTAATAAACAATGTCTGTCTAGATTTTTCCCAAAATTCTTCACACTTTAAAGGTCTATTATCTGCAGCACTAGGCAACCTAAAACCATGATCTATCAATACCTTTTTTCTAGCTTGGTCTCCGTTATACATTGCATGTAATTGCGGGCACGTTACATGACTTTCATCGACTACTAATAACCAATCTTTTGGGAAATAATCTATCAAACATTCTGGAGGAGTTCCTTCTTCTCTTCCAGCCAAATGACGTGCATAATTTTCAACGCCATTACAGTATCCAACTTCTCTAAGCATTTCTAAATCATATTTTGTGCGTTGTTCTAAACGCTGCGCCTCCAACAACTTTCCTTCATAGGCAAATTTATCGAGTTGTTCTTTTAATTCACTTCTGATAGCACTAATGGCAGCCTCTAATCTTTCTTTTGGCGTAACAAAATGCTTAGCTGGGTAAACACTCACTTGATCAAGACTCTCAAGAATTTCTCCAGTTAATGGATCAACAAATCTTATAGCCTCAATCTCATCTCCAAATAATTCAATTCTAATCAATCTATCTTCATAAGCTGGTCCAATTTCTAATACATCTCCCTTAATTCTAAATCTGCCTCTACTAATTTCTACATCGTTTCTTGTATATTGATTATCCACTAATGCTCTTAGAGAAGAACGTAAATCTATAGATTCTCCAACTACAAATTTAACAGCAGCTTTTAAATATTCACTTGGTATTCCTAGACCATAAATACAACTGATAGATGCAACAACAATTACATCTTTCCTCTCAAATAATGATCTTGTAGCTGAATGCCTAAGCATGTCAATCTCTTCATTAATTGAAGCGGTTTTTGCTATGTAGGTATCACTTACTGGAACATAAGCTTCAGGCTGATAATAATCATAGTAAGAAATGAAGTATTCAACTGCATTTTTGGGGAAAAACTGCCTTAATTCATTACATAATTGAGCTGCTAAAGTTTTATTATGAGCGAGAATAAGTGCTGGTCTTCCTGTTTGCTCGATTACATTAGCAATAGTAAAAGTTTTTCCAGTCCCAGTTGCCCCCAAAAGAGTTTGAAACTCTTTACCACTATTAACTCCTTGAACTAACTTCTTAATAGCTTTAGGTTGATCACCATTTGGTTCATAGGGTGCTTGAAGCTTATAGTTATTCATTCAGCTAATAGCTTAAGATTTTTATATCTTAGGAAATTTTTTCTTTAATCATTGAATTTTTCAAAGATTCTTTTAGGCCTCTAACTACAGCAATCATTGATATTAAATCATCTAAATTATTAATTGCAGATCCAACTCCAACAGCGGAAGCTCCACATGATATTGCCAAAGGACATGTTACCTCGCTTAGACCGGAAGCACTCATAATTGGAATGCTAATAGACTGTTTCTCAAATTCCTTAAATATCGCATAAGTTGCCGCCAATGTAGGGACTGCCTTTTCCAATAATCCTTGAATTCCTGAATTGTATGGATTAGAACTTTTACCTCCTTCAGTTTGAATGATATCAGCACCTTCAAAAACTAATTTTATTGCAAGATCAACTTGCTTATCTATAGGCATAGTATGAGGAACTGTCACTGATAAAGGAATATTAGGTAAAAAATCTTTAGTTTCTTTTGTAAGATTTAAAATTTTCTCCTCCGAGAAAGTAATTCCTTTATCATAAAAACTATCGTAATTGCCTATTTCGATTAAAGAAGCTCCTGCCTTAACTGAATTTATAAATAATTTAGGCTCTACAGAACTTACGCAAATTGGTAATGACGATATCTCAATCGCGGATTCAACTAATTCAGGTTTACAAGCCATATCAATTAAATCAGCTCCTCCCACAAAAGCTGCTTCTGAAATTTTCTTAACAGATTGGGTCTCAAAATTACTTAATCCTGAAATAACTTTGAGTAAAGATTTACGGCTAAGCTCTTTTTGAATTTTTTGTGGCAAAAGATGAATCAGACTCATAGACTTGATGAAGTTATTACCTGATTGTGACATTGTTTTATTAAAACAGTGTATTTTTTTAAAAATATTATCTGAGTTAAACAATATGTCTAATGAAAATTCAATTCAAAAAAATTGGACATGCTGGCATCATCTCCTGCACAAACAGATTTTAGGCAATAAAACATTAATTCCAGATGGGGCAAATCTATTAATTGCAGTTTCAGGAGGACAAGATTCGATGACTTTATTGAACCTAATCAACGATATGAAAACGCAACATAATTGGTTTGTGAATGTTTGGCATGGAGATCATCAATGGCATGAAAAATCTGAAACATATGCACTTGACTTACAAACTTACTGTAATAAAAAAAATATTTCATTTTTTTTTGATCGAGCTAATAAAAAAAATATTTCTTCTGAAGAAAAAGCGCGAGATTGGAGATATAAGAAATTAGTTGAAAGGGCAAATCATTTATTTATTGAAAACCAAAAAGAAACTGATATTTACTTATTAACTGGGCACACGAATACTGATAATGCAGAAACTTTTTTACTAAATTTAGCTAGAGGAAGCAATTATGCAGGACTAAGCTATATCGACAAAAAAAGATTACTTGAAAATAACATATTTTTAATAAGACCATTATTAATATTTAGCAGAGAAGATACCATGGAATTTTGCAAGCTTCAGAACATTCCTATTTTGGAAGACCCAACTAACTGTGATCTGAAAATTAAGAGAAATTTAGTCAGAAAAAAAATTATTCCAATTTTAGAAACTATGTATCCTGGTTTTTCCAAGAGGATAAATAGTTTTGCAGAAAAGATGACTAATTATAAGAATGAGCAAAACGACCTTAGTCAGCTTGCCTTCATATCTTGTAAAGATGCACTTGGTGTAAAAAGAAAATTATTAAATAGCTTATGCATTGAAGCAAGATGTACTATATTAAATACTTTTTTAAAAAGGGATTGCAAAAAACAATTAAGCTCAAAAAATATAAATAATCTAGCCTCCGCTATTTTTGACAAAGATAGAGGCCAAATAAATTTACCAGATGGATTAAAGATTGTTTGGGATAAAGATTATATAAATCTTGAAAAAAATTAGGATGATACTGCTGATCTTCTTCTTCTAGTCCTTCCAGCAGGTGCCTCTTCTGTCTTAACTACTGGAGTCGTAACAGAATCTTTTACAGATTGATTATTCTTGACTTGCTTAGTATTTTTAGTAGATGGATTATTTTTATAATTATTTTGATTGCGGTTTATATTTTGATTATTAACATTTGGATAATGTTTATTTTTGGGATGCTGATTTTGCTCATTAACTATTTGAGGTTTATAAGCTCGGGTTCCGCTTGGTGCAGGTTGAGCTAAGCATAGAATTAATGGCTCTACTTGTAATTCTCTTCGCATTCTTCTAGTTAAACCATTTTCAATCTCTCTTTGGACTCCAATCCAATCAACTTCAAAATTATTTGAACTAGTTTGTCTTGATAATTGTTTCCAACGGTTTTCTAATACCCAATTTATCTCC
The DNA here is from genome assembly GCA_003210235.1 of Prochlorococcus sp. AG-686-O05. Classification (GTDB taxonomy): domain Bacteria; phylum Cyanobacteriota; class Cyanobacteriia; order PCC-6307; family Cyanobiaceae; genus Prochlorococcus_A. The sequence continues at coordinate 6,354 of QCVV01000042.1, forward strand.
CTTTCTGTCCACATCGACATTTTTCTTGGATCAGCTGATATTACTACGCCTCTCAAACTGACTCTTGGTGGCGCAACCATATTACCATCTGTGCTTATAGGAGCTAAAACAGTAACTATTCCATCATCTGCTAACTGTTGTCTCTCTTTTAATGCTCTTGCATCTACTACACAAGTTCTCGTATTATCCAACATTTCAATTCCAGACTTTACTGGATCTCCTTGAATCATTGAATCAGCTCTCAGCTCAATTGTATCTCCGTTATCAAGAATAAGGATATTATTGGGGTCTACACCCATCGATTCAGCAGTTTTACCGTGCAGAACCTGCATTCTATATTCACCATGAACAGGTACAAAAAACTTTGGTTTAATTAATGCCAGCATCAATCTTTGATCATCTCTACATCCATGACCAGAAACATGAATTCCATGTTCTTTACCATAAATAACTTTAGCTCCCAATTTAATTAATCTATCAATACTATGAGCTACAGAAATTGTATTTCCAGGAATTGGACTGGAAGAGAAAATAACTGTATCAGTAGTTTTGAGTTTAACGTGGGGATGTTCATCTCTTCCTATTCTACTTAATGCAGCCATTATCTCTCCTTGACTACCTGTCATCAAGAGCAGAGTTTCTCTATCAGGTAAATCTCTTATGCTTTTAATTGGAAAAAAAAGATTGTCAGGACAACTTATATAACCTAATTCACGACATTTACCAACGACATTTAGCATAGATCTACCCATTAATCCGATTTTACGTCCATGCTTCATTGCTAATTGGATCACCATCGCAACCCTATGAGTTGAACTCGCAAAAGTGGTAAGCATCACCCTACCTTTCGCTTCAGATATTATTCGATCCAAATTTGGAAAAACAGAAATTTCTGAAGGAACAAAACCCTTTACTTCAGAATTTGTAGAGTCTGAGAGTAAGCAAAGGACTCCCTTCTCTCCATAAAATGCCATTCTTTCAATATCAGCATGTTTTTTATCAGGTGGAAGATGATCAAATTTAAAGTCTCCGGTAAAGAAAACAACACCTACTGGGGTTGTTAGAGCCAGAGAAAAACTATCACCAATAGAGTGAGTATTACGTATGAATTCCAATGAAAAATGTTGACCGAGTCTGACAACTTGCCTGGGTTCTATAGCTTGCGTTGTTGTCCTATCAGCCACACCAGCTTCTTCCATTTTTCCTTTAAGCATTGAGATCGCTAAAGGTGGGCCATAAATCACAGGAATATTAAATTTCTTTAAATGATGAGAAATTCCACCAATATGATCTTCGTGCCCATGAGTTACTATCATTCCACGAAATCTATTTAAGTTTGCTTGTAAATAGGAGGTATCAGGCATAACAACATTTACACCATGCATACCATCACTGGGGAAAGCTAGTCCCCCATCTATCAAAATAATGTCATCCTCGTATTCAAAAACACATGTGTTTTTTCCTATTTCATGCAGCCCACCTAAAGGAATTATTTTTAAAGCAGGTTCATTTGATCTTTTTGTTTTAGATGAGGCGTGATTATTATTTGATTTGATTTGGTTTGAATTCATAATTAAAGTATTTTAACAATCGAGAATTGTGGTTATTTTATTCAAAGTAACTTTATTAAAGCGTTAAAAAGAGTATTTACAAAGACAGATTTTGAATTACCTGAAATAAGTTTTCTTTCTTTGCTTTAATAAGCGGTGTTAATGGATTCCTAGGAGAACCAACTTGCCAACCTTTTAGTTCTAGAGCTGCTTTGATTGGAATTGGATTTGTCGTTTCAAAGAGTGCTTTAAAAAGTGGTTGCAATCTTTCATGAATATCAAGAGCAATCGAGACTTCTCCTTTGTGAAATGATTCAATCATCATTTTTAGCTGCAACCCAGCAATGTGGCTTGCTACGCTTACTACACCAACAGCACCAACAGATAACATAGGAAGCAATAACGAATCATCGCCACTATATATAGAGAGGTTAGAGCCGCACGCTGCCCTTAACTCTGTCACTTCCTCTATTCTACCGCTTGCCGCTTTAATGCTGAGAATATTTGGGAAATCCATAAGTTTATTTACAGTCGAAGGTAATAAATTACAACCAGTTCTTCCAGGGATGTTATACAACATTAAAGGTAAATCACTAGCTTCAGTAGCTATAGAACTAAAGTGGTTATACAGACCTTCTTGAGGGGGCTTATTGTAATAAGGAACAACAACTAAAGCGCCATCTGCACCAAATTCATAAGCTTTTTTGGTAGCTTCTACAGCCTCACTTGTACAGTTACTACCTGTACCAACAATGACTTTAGATTTAGAATTTAAAGAACCTTTTACTGCAACACACAAATTATGCTGTTCAGCCCATGAAAGAGTTGGAGACTCTCCTGTTGTCCCACAAAGTACAATTCCATCAGATCCATTTTCACAAAGGTGATTAGAAAGTTTAATAGCCAATTCATAATCAACCCCACCATTTTCTTTAAATGGAGTAACCATAGCGGTCAAAATTCTTCCAAATAATGGCTCAGAAGATTTTGTATTGTTGAGAATCATTTTTTTGCAATTAATAGTTCAGCTATTTGAACAGCATTAAGTGCCGCTCCTTTCCTTATTTGATCTCCACATAACCATAATTCTAATCCATTTGAATTACTAATATCAGTTCTTATTCTTCCTACCGCGATATTATCTCTTCCCATTACATCATTTGGCATCGGGAACCTATTTTTTTCATAATCTTCAATAATTTCTAAACCTTTAGCTTTTTTTAATTGATCAATAGCATATGAAGATTCAATAATATCCTCAAATTCGATATTAACTGATTCAGAATGGGCCCTAAGAACTGGAACTCGAACACATGTTGAAGAAAGTTTTAAATCAGTAATATTAAGAATTTTGCGAGTTTCATTTATCATTTTCATCTCTTCTTCGCAATAATTATTTGAAAGCATTGGTGAATTATGTAAAAACAGATTAAATGCTAATGAATATGGTAAAACTTCACTTTCTTGTGGATCTCCCTGCAAATATTTCTTAGTTAAAAACTGTAATTCTTCCATTGCTAATTGCCCTGCACCACTTACCGATTGATAAGTTGAAACAATTACTCTTTTAATCGGCGAAATATTATTTAAAGGAGCTAAAACTAAAGTCAACAATATAGTTGTACAGTTCGGATTAGCGATAACACCATTATGTTTTAAAGCATCAGAAGGATTGACTTCAGGAACGACAAGAGGAACACCATTGTCTAATCTGAACGCACTTGAATTATCAATTAGTAAAGCATTTTGATCTTTCACTGTTGATAACCATTGTTTAGAAATATTTCCACCAGCAGAAGCAAAAACCAGATCAACATTTAAAAATTCTTGTTTAGAAGCTTTTTTAGTAACAATTTCTTTTCCTTTCCATTTTATTAGTTTTCCTTCTGACCGCTGAGATGAAA
>QCVV01000043.1 GCA_003210235.1 Prochlorococcus sp. AG-686-O05
GTTAAGTAACAAAATTCTGCATAATTATTATCCTCAGTATCAAACCTATCATATGAAAAACCTGTTACAAGAAGACTATCGAGTAAAGTATTAGCACTTGACACCTTAAGTTGTTTTTTATTGCAATAAGAACCTTTCCCGATACATGCAGAATAAAGTTCGTTTAAATAGGGTACTGAAATAGCACCTAAGATAGGTTTGTTTTTATATAAAAGACCTATTGAAGTACCAAAGAAAGGATAACCGTGAGAATAGTTAGTAGTTCCATCTAATGGGTCAATGCACCATGTTAATTCCGATTTCCTTATTAATTTCCCTGATTCTTCTGCATGAATAGAAATATCGGGTGTTTTTATTGTTAGGTACTCTTTGATTTTCTCTTCTACCTCTAAATCAACGTTTGTAACTAAATCACCTTTTCTTCCCTTTGAGGTAATTGTCTGAATTTTATTATAATTTTTAATTAGAATTTCATTACCTATGAGAGCACTTTCTTTAGCTATATTAATAAGGAAAATTAAATCAATTTCTGAATTAATTTCTTTTAATTCTTGAATTTTAAACATAATAACTAATCCTCCTCGAATTCCCAGGGAGGTGCTTTTCTTGTTTTCCCTTTACCAAAATATTGACCAAATTGTAAATCATAAACTTCATCATAATACGTAGTCTCGACTTCAATATCTTCTATTACCTTGGCAACGCAAAGTAGAGCATAGCCCTTATCCTTTAAATCCTGAGAAACGCCCATTGCTTCTGGTTGCTCAAGCTTACCTGAAACAATTTTAACAGCACAACTTGTACAACATCCATTTCTACAGGAAAATGGTAGTTTTAATCCCTTTTTTTCAAATTCTTTTAGAATATATTCTTGATTACTAATATTTTCCTGGTATATTTTACCAGTTTCTTTATTCCTAATAGTGACTTTATAAGTCTTGTTCAAGTAACTTCCTCAACAATGGGATATAAAAAGGGTAAAATAATTATCTTAAGGAGAGGTGGCCGAGTGGTTGAAGGCGCAGCACTGGAAATGCTGTATAGGGGCAACTTTATCGAGGGTTCGAATCCCTCTCTCTCCGTTTTATTTTAATTGATAAGAATATAAAATATCAATTAGAGTTTTAACCTACCACTAATATATAAAATTACATAAGGTTGTTAAAAATGGGTTTTAGAATAAAAAAGAATTTATTTATATAAATAAAGTTGATATTATTAGATTTTTATTATTATATGTACATAACAGAAAATTTAAATTGATTAATTTATTGGTTAAGGATAACTTTTAATTAATCAAGTAATACTATGGGGCAAATAGTTGGGATTGATTTAGGTACTACAAACTCTGTTGTAGGAGTTATTGAGGCCGGACGCCCCGTTGTAATAGCAAATTCAGAGGGTACAAGAACCACCCCTTCGATAGTTGGATTTACTAAAAACTCCGAAATTGTTGTTGGTGACCAGGCTCGAAGGCAACTTGTTTTAAATCCTAAAAATACATTTTATAATTTAAAGAGATTCGTAGGACGTGATTGGGATGAACTTGATGAGACAAGTATTTCTGTTCCATATAATGTTAAATCTAATGATAAAGGTAGTGTTAGAATTCTAAGTCCATTTACAGAGAGGGAGTACGCCCCTGAAGAGTTAATAAGTTCCATAATAAGAAAATTAATTAATGACGCTGAAACTTATTTGGGAGATACTATTGATTCTGCCGTTATTACAGTTCCTGCTTATTTTAATGAGTCTCAGAGGCAATCTACTAAGGATTCTGCAGTATTAGCTGGGATAAAAGTTGATAGAATTTTAAATGAACCCACCGCAGCAGCTTTAGCCTATGGCTTTGAAAAAAGCTCTTCTAACAACGTACTAGTTTTTGATTTAGGTGGAGGTACTTTTGATGTCTCCTTGTTAAGGATATCTAATGGGGTTTTTGATGTAAAAGCTACCTGTGGAGATACTCAACTCGGAGGTAATAATTTTGATTCCAAAATAGTAGATTGGATTGCTGAAAGATTTCTTGAGAAACATAAGATTGATTTAAGAAGAGATAGGCAAGCTCTTCAAAGACTTACAGAAGCTTCTGAGAAGGCTAAGTGTGAATTATCAGGATTACAAAGAACTAAAATTTCTTTACCTTTTATTACTACAACTGACGATGGGCCTTTACATATTGAAGAGGAGTTAGATAGGAAAATATTTGAATCGTTATCGGAAGATCTTCTCGATAGGTTGCTTGAACCTGTTCAAATTGCTTTAGAAGATTCTGGCTGGGATGCTGAAGAAATTGATGAAGTGGTCCTTGTTGGTGGAAGTACTCGTTTACCAATGGTTCAACAATTAGTTAAGACTCTTGTTCCTAATGAACCATGTCAATCTGTAAATCCTGATGAAGTTGTTGCAATTGGTGCTGCAATACAATCTGGAATAATTAGTGGAGATTTACGTGATTTACTTCTAAATGATGTAACTCCTTTATCCTTAGGATTAGAAACTATTGGTGGACTTATGAAGGTTCTTATTCCACGTAACACTCCAATACCTGTAAGACAATCAGATGTTTTTAGTACTTCGGAATCTAATCAATCATCAGTAGTTGTTCAAATAAGACAAGGTGAGAGGCCACTTGCTTCGGAAAATAAATCATTAGGAAAATTTAGATTATCAGGAATACCACCGGCACCTAGAGGGATTCCCCAAGTACAAGTAGCTTTCGATATTGACGCAAATGGATTACTAGAGGTCAGTGCAACTGATAGAACTACAGGTAGAAAACAAACAGTTAGTATTTCCGGAGGTTCGAATTTAAATGAGCAAGAAATTAATATGATGATTGCAGAGGCTAAGTCCAAAGCAAAAGAAGATAGGATGAAAAGATCGGTAATTGATAGAAAAAATAATGCACTTACACTAATAGCTCAAGCAGAGAGAAGATTAAGAGACGCTTCATTAGAATTTGGACCATATGGAGCAGAGCGACAACAGAGAGCGGTTGAACTTGCAATTCAGGATGTTGAAGAATTTATAGATGATGATGATCCTCAAGAATTAGAGATTTCTGTCAGTTCTTTGCAAGAAGCACTTTTTGGTCTAAATAGAAGATTTGCCGCCGAGAAGAAAGTTGATAGCAATCCATTGCAAGGAATTAAAAATACTTTTGGCTCTTTAAAAGATGAATTATTTTCAGATGATTACTGGGATGATGATCCGTGGGACAATCAGATGAATAGTAATTCTAGAAATTCGAGGTATGGTAACTCTAGGGACGACGATCCATGGGACAATGACTACTTCCTCTAAAAAAGACTATTTGTCGATTTTAGGTTTATCCTATGAATTCGACGATATTGAACTTAAAAAAGCATTTCGAAGGGAAGCAAGAAAATGGCATCCCGATTTAAATAAAAATGATATAAATGCTGAGGATAGATTTAAACTAATTAATGAAGCATACGAATTTTTACGTGATCCTTCCAGACAAGTTAAAACTAGAGACTCAAATTCTTCTAATGAAGAAAATATTAATAACTACAGAACAGGTTTTCCTGAATATAAGGATTATCTAAATTCTCTATTTGGATTTGAATACGAATCTGAATTAGATAACGAAAGCTATGATGATAAGTCCTCTGAATTTTATGAAGAGGAAGAGCCTGATAATATTTTTAATGAAGATGAGTTTATTAGTTATGACTACCCAGAGAGATCTCCAGAAGAACCACCCCCCGTAAAACTTCATCAAGATATCGAAACAATTATCGAATTAACCCCCGATGAAGCATTGAGTGGGGCATCTATATTGATTGAATTAGAAGATCATACTGTTGTAGAAGTTGATACTCCTCCATTTGCTGGAGATGGTTGGAGATTGAGATTAGAGAATATTGCAAAAGGTGGTAAAGATCATTATTTACAATTAAAAGTTCAAACTGAAAATGGACTTCGTATAGATGGATTACGTGTTCTTTATAAATTAGAGTTATTTCCACCTGATGCTCTTCTTGGATGTGCAGTAGAGGTTCCTACTCTTGATGGAAATGTAACACTTCAAGTACCTCCAAAGTCTTCAACTGGAAGATTATTAAGACTTAAAGGTAGAGGCTTGAACTTTGGGGATAATATTGGTGATCAGTTTGTTGAAATCTTAGTCGTTATTCCTGCTGATATTAATGATGAGGAAATAGCTTTGTATACCAGACTTCAAGAATTATCACTATCAGATGAATAGTTAAATAATATATAATTATTTTAAAAAAGTTTTTATGAATATTTATGTTTTACTTTATAACTTCGGTACAGAGAAAGAAGGAATTCATTCAATAGAACTAAAAGGTAGAACTATAGTTTTAATGTTTGAAGAAAAAGATGATGCCGAACGTTACTGTGGACTTTTAGAAGCTCAGGATTTCCCCTTGCCATCGGTAGAAATGATTTCGATAGATGAAATTAGGGATTTTTGTACAAAACTAGATTATGAATCAAAATTAGTTGAGAAAAATTTTGTTCCAATTACACCAGAGGATAGATTACTGATTTCTCCACCTCAAAAAAATTTAGAAGTGGAGACTTGGAACGAAGAAGAAAGAGATGAAGAAATAATAAATTTAAATTCCATTAAGGAGAATCTTGAAAAGCTTCTTTAACGTTTAATATAAAATTAAAAATAATTAAGTTCACAATGACAAAAGCTTTATTTGAAACTGATGCAGGCACTATCAATATTGAATTGTTTTCTAATGAGGCGCCTAATACAGTTAATAATTTTACAAAACTAATTAGTGAAGGTTTTTATGATGGATTGGCCTTTCATCGCGTTATCCCAGGTTTTATGGCTCAAGGTGGTTGCCCTAATACTCGTTCAGGATCTTCAGGCATGCCTGGAACAGGAGGACCAGGATACAATATCAATTGTGAAATAAATTCTAATAAACATCTAAAAGGTTCACTATCAATGGCGCATGCAGGAAAAAATACCGGTGGCAGTCAATTTTTTATAGTTTATGAGTCACAACCTCATTTGGATGGAGTACATACTGTCTTTGGTAAAACAGAGGATATGGATATTGTTTTAAAACTCACAAACGGGTCAAAAATTATTAAAGCCAGTTTGGTTTAAGATAATTTTTTATCAAAAATAATACTGAAGGTTTCTTTATCGAGATTAAATTTTCTAGTAGATGAGTATAATTCTTCATTTTTTATTGAAAACTTGGTGTTATTCAATTTAATACTGTTTTTTGGATGTAAAGCCTGCTGAATATTTTTTGATACGATAATACCTACTTTTGAACTTTTATTATATTCTGATAAAAATTGAATAAAGATTTCAATCTTATTTATTTCATTATCATTAATAGTAAAATCTTTTCTGTGTTTGTCATGCAATATTTTCCATACTAATTTTGGTCTATTCCAAAAAGCTAATAATCTAGGAGAACTTTCTAACATTATATTTATTTTATTTTTTTTGCAAAATTCAATTATATTATTTTTAATAGGAACTAAATCTATGGATTTATAGTCACCATCAAGGAATATAGCAATATATGGATCTATATCTATAGAATTCATTTTTTCCTCGTCTAACATATGTCCAAGTTTTTGCCTCTTAACATTTAAATATTCAGAATTATGTTCGCCAGGACATATAACCAATGGGACTCTCTCAGTAACTTCTATTCCATATCCACCTAAACCAGCAATTTTTCTAGGATTATTTGTAAGTAGTTTTAACTTTTTGATGCCAAGGTCAGTTAATATTTGAGCTCCAACTCCATAATTTCTTAGGTCTGCAGGGAAACCCAATTTTTCATTTGCTTCTACAGTATCTAACCCCCCATCTTGTAAACTGTATGCTTTTAATTTATTAATCAAACCAATACCTCTTCCTTCTTGTCTTAAATAAACAACTACACCCTCTTCTTCTTTTTCAATCCTTGCTAATGCAGCCTCTAACTGTGGTCTACAATCGCAGCGTAGTGATCCAAATGCATCACCGGTTAAACACTCTGAATGCATCCTTACTAATACTGGTTCACTTAATTTATTTGACTTTTGCTTTACTAGTGCAATATGTTCAGAGCCGTCAAGTTCATTTATATATCCATATGCCTTAAAATTACCGAAAATACTTGGGAGAATTGCATCAGATTTTCTATAAACAAATCTTTCATTCTGAAATCTGTAACTAATGAGGTCTGCAATGGACACTAACTTCATCCCCCATTCTTTTGCATATTGCTTAAGTTGGGGAAGTCTTGACATTGAGCCATCTGGATTTTGAATTTCACAAATCACACCAGCAGGATAAAGACCAGACATAGCAGCAATGTCTACAGCGGCTTCGGTATGCCCAGCTCTTTTTAATACTCCTCCTTTTTTTGCTCTTAGTGGAAATATATGTCCTGGTCTTCTTAAATCTTCTGGCTTAGTTGAAGGATTTATCGCAACTTGGATAGTTTTAGCTCTATCCTCTGCTGATATTCCAGTAGTTACATTATTCTCAGGGCCTGCATCTATTGAAATAGTAAATGCAGTTTGATTTTTATCTGTATTTCGATCAACCATTAAAGGAAGATCTAAGGCATCTAACTTGTCTCCTTGCATTGCTAAACATATTAAACCTCTACCCTCTGTAGCCATAAAATTAATTTGTTGAGGAGTTGCAAACTGTGCCGCACAAATTAAATCGCCTTCATTTTCTCTTCTCTCGTCATCAACAACAATAATGCATTCTCCATTTCTTATGGCAGCTAATGCATCGCTTATGGGATCAAATTCAATATTAAAATTTTCGTCATTATCCACAATTGTTCCATTTTTAGATTTGGGACTTGTTTCTTTCATTATTACTATTCAATATAGAAAAAAGTGTTTTAATTATTATTTTATTCAACACTTATAATCCTATCTTAAAGTCTGCCGATAAAGAGAAATGAATGTTGCAATAGTTGGTGCTACTGGTTACGGTGGAATACAAGCAGTAAATCTATTAAAGGATAATAAAAATTATAAAATTTCATATTTAGGTGGTAATAAATCATCAGGAACAAGATGGAGCGACAATTTTCCATTTATAAATTTAGAGTCTGACAATTTAATTGAAAAAATATCAATAGATAGAATCGCCGAAAAAGCAAATGTAGCTTTACTTTGTTTACCTAATGGGATCTCTTCTACATTAACAAGAGGTTTATTAGAAAAAAAAGTTAAAGTAATTGATTTATCAGCCGATTATAGGTATAAGTCTCTTGATCAATGGAAAAGTGTCTACTACAATGAAGCGAAAAAATATAATAGAGATGACGATGATTTGTGTAAAGAAGCAGTTTATGGTCTTCCTGAAATTAATTTCAAAGACATATCTAAAGCAAGTTTAATCGCCTGCCCTGGATGTTATCCTACCTCTTCTCTAATTCCTCTAATTCCATTTTTATCGCAAGGTATCATTGATAACGAAGGTATAGTAATAGATTCTAAAAGTGGTACATCTGGTGGAGGCAGAGAACCACATCAAAAATTATTATTTTCTGAATGTGGAGATGGTCTATCTGCCTATGGACTAATAAATCATAGACATACTTCAGAAATAGAACAAATTGCAAGTTTTATTTCTGGTAATGATATTGAACTATTATTCACTCCTCATTTAATACCAATGACAAGAGGTATGCATTCGACAATTTATGGAAGATTACGGGATCCAGGTTTAACTTCTTCTGATTGTAGGATTATATTAGAAAATTACTACAGAAACTTTTCTAATATTCGAGTTTTACCTGTTGACATTTATCCTTCCACCAAGTGGGTTAAGAATACAAATGAAATCCATCTCTCTGTCAAAGTTGATACTAGAAATGGAAGAATAATTATTTTATCAGTAATAGATAATTTAATTAAAGGACAAACAGGGCAAGCCATACAAAATCTTAATCTAATATCTGGTTTGCCAATAAATAATGGGTTAGAAATGATTAATCATTACCCATGAATTTATTCCGGATAATGTATCCAGCCTGAGAAATTGAGAGTGGTAATATTATATGTTCTAATAAATGTATTTTCTTTGTTAAAGATTCTAGATCGTCTTTATCCGAAATAGCTAATGCTGCTTGCATAATTAAGGGACCACTATCAACCTCTGGTGCTACAAAATGTACTGAACAACCAGAGATCTTGGAATCATTTGTTATAGCATCCTTAATTGCATTACTTCCTTTAAATGAAGGAAGTAATGATGGATGAATATTTATTATTTTATTCTTAAATTCTTTAACAAATTTTGTTGACATAATTTTCATCCAACCCGCCATAACAACAAGTTCAATATCCTGTTTTTTTATTGTATTAATTATTTCATCCTCAAAATAATCCATATTTTCATAATCAGAGCTTTTAATTACCTTATAAGAGATATTGGAGTTTTTAGCTCTTGATATACACCCAGCCTCTGATTTGTTTGTAATTAAAATCTTAATATCTATATCAAATTTGTTTGAATTAGAGAGATCAATCAATTCTTGAAAATTTGATCCTTCACCTGAAGCTAAAATTGCTATTTTTAATTTTGGTGAAAATTCTCTAAGTTGTGAAATTTCAGGTGAAATTAAATAATTGAATGATTTATCCAAAAGCTGATATTTTTATTGAATAATAAATGAGATATAAATAAAAAAAACCCCTAATAGTATTTATTAAAATTCACAAACATTATGATCTAAAAATAATATAACTAAATAAATTGAAATGATTAGTATTTACGAAGAATAAACTAGATATAATAAACAAAATAAGAAAATAGTCAAATATAAAATGAATAAAGATTTTAATTCATGGGATAAATATTGCAACTACCTTTGGTTTGATAAACAAGTAAATATATGGTTAGATATCAGCAAAATAAATTTTACTTTCGACCAAATATCATCTTTAGAAAATAAATTTAAAAACGTTTTTTCAGCCCTTAAGGAATTAGAAGCTGGTGCGATTTCAAATATTGATGAGAAAAGACAAGTTGGACATTATTGGTTAAGAAATCCATCTGTTGCTCCAAATAATCTCATAAAGGATGAAATCAATAATGAGATTAGAGATATTTCAGAATTTGGAGAAAATATATTAGAGGGTAAAATCACCAATAATAAAAATCAAAAATTTACTGACGTTTTATGGATTGGTATTGGAGGAAGCGGTTTAGGTCCATTATTAATAACTGAAGCATTACAAGAGAATTCTTGCGGATTGAATTTTTCATACATTGATAATATTGATCCTTTTTTAATAAGTGAGAAATTGGATGAATTATCTGATAAATTAACTACCACATTATTTGTTGTTGTAAGTAAGTCAGGTGGAACACCTGAACCAAAAATAGCAATGAATATAATTAAAAAGCATGTAGAAAATAAAAATTTAGAATGGAACTCAAACGCAATAGCAATAACAATGAAAGATAGTCAATTATATAAAAAAGCACAACTTGAGAGTTGGTTGAAAATATTTAATCTTCCTGACTGGGTTGGCGGCAGAACCAGTATTACTAGCTCAGTTGGACTGCTTCCTTTAGCTCTTATTAATCGAGATGTTTCTGAATTTATTAGAGGTGCAGCA
>QCVV01000044.1 GCA_003210235.1 Prochlorococcus sp. AG-686-O05
TGATAAAGATGCCAATTTAGAACTTACGCTTATTGGGAAACAGGAAGAAGAAACTATAAAAGAATCTCTAGATAATTTAAACGTTAATTTTAAGAGTGATTCACAAATTCTAAATTCAGAATTCTCAATAATCAAAGAAAATAAAAATTATCAATCTTCTCCGAGAAGTCACGGATAAATTTATTTCCATTTCAATGCTTCAGATACAGATGGAAAATATTTGATAAATACTTTCTTACAGTCTTCAGCTATTTCCATATGCTCTTTTTGCGTTCCTTCTTTTGATCTTAGCTGTATATAGTGAATCCAAGACCTACATGAACCAGTCATATATATTCTTGTTGGGGTAGCTAAGGGCATGATAAATCTAGCGCATTCTTTTGCAATTCCTTCATCGAGCATTTCTTCGTATAATTTATTTGCCTCTTGAAAGTGTTTTGAAATTTTTTCTGAAAATTTTATTTTAAGTTCATCCGGCATGTCATCAATGCTATTTTGACGATTCTTTTTGTCTTGTCTTCTTAAGTTTGGGATAGGAATTTCATTTCCGAGTAAATTAGTTTCAGCATATCTTTGTGAGAATTCTTGAAAGGTAAATGATCTATGTCTTAGAATTTGAGCTGCAATTCCTCTATTAGTTTCGATTTTCAAGGTCATGCATGATTGTTCAAAAACTGACCAGTGCTCATGTTCTATACAATATCTTAGTAATCCAGCGAATTTATCATTAACCTGATTGGAAGGATTAGAAACTCTGGCGATATGTGCCATTGTTTTTTCTGCCTCTGGAGTTAATGAAATTAGCTCAACTTTTTTCATATTAAATTTTAGCTAAAGTAACCTGTTCTGGTTGATTTTGGTATTTGCCTTTCCTGTCTTCATAAGTTGTAGAGCAAGGATCACCCTCAAAAAATAATAGTTGACAAATACCTTCATTTGCATAAATCCTACAATCTGCACCTGAACTATTGCTGAATTCTAATGTAAGATGCCCTTCCCAACCTGCCTCGGCTGGAGTTGTATTTACTATTATTCCTAGACGAGCATATGTACTTTTACCTATGCAAATTACAGTAATATTTTCTGGGACTTTCATTTTTTCTAAAGCAACACCCAGGCCATAAGAATGAGCAGGTAAAATAAAAAATTCACCATCTTTATCTTCGTGAAGAATCGTTTTTTCTAAATTTCCAGGATTAAACTTCTTTGGATTCATAACGGTTCCTGGGACATGCTTAAAAATTAAAAACTCTTTAGAAGATAGTCTTAAATCATAGCCATATGAAGAACATCCATAACTTAAAACTGCATTTTTTTTATTCTTAGAATCCAGATGCCTGACTAAATTTGATTGAAAAGGATTTATCATTCCTTCAGAAGCTTTTTTATTTATCCAAAGATCATTTTTGAGCATGATTTTTATGAGCGAAGTTCTGTAATTTGGTCAGCCATTAATAAGAAATTTTTTGGAATGGATGTACCAGTAAGGATTACATCTCCTGTTATAAATCGGTTTTCAAGTGTTGAAATCAAATCATCTTTACCGATAATATTCATCTCGACAGCTAGAAAAACTTCATCAAGAATAATTTGATCATAATCTCCATAAAGCAATTCTCTCTTACAAAAATTCCATGATTCTATTATTGAATTATTAATAGATTCTGACATGTTTTTGTTTATATTTTCTGACTCATGTAGATCATAAGAATTTGAGGATCTTATCCAAGTAAGATTACCGCAAAGATTTTGAGCATTGGAAATCCCTTGTTTTACACCTCCCTTCATTAATTGCACTAAAAGTACTTTTCTTCCTAAAGCTGCATTTCTTAGTGAATCTCTGATGATGGATGAATAACTTCCTCGGTAGGAAGATTGATAAATTTGAATTTGACCATTATGATTTATCTTTCTTGATTTAGAATCTTTATTTTTATTTATGTTTACAACTTCGTTATTAATTGTTTGATAATTATTTGACGAACTGGCTAACATTTTTTAAATTTTTTCTATATTCAGTATAGTTTGAAATTAAGAACACTGCATATAGTGTAATTTTCCTTAAAGTAGCTTCTCGGAAGAAAGAATATTTTTTAAAAATAGTTCTCAAAAAACTATAAGAATTGAAAAATGTTATCGTTGATACAAGGTATTTATTGCTGTCTCCTTAAGTTTTTTTTAAGTAAAGATATTTATGTTACCCGCTTCAAGAGGATTTAGCCGCTTAACTCCGAAACCTTCCGGACAAAATACTATTAATACTTTTGGTGAACGTTTTCCAATTAATAGAACGTTAATGGAAGTCATTAAAGGCCTTGAAGGAGCTAGTACAGAAATGGTTGAAAGATCGAAAACAATATTTTTCCCTGGAGATCCTGCTGAAAGAGTTTATTTAATAAGAAGAGGAGCCGTAAGGTTATCAAGAGTTTATGAAACAGGAGAAGAAATTACTGTTGCTTTGTTAAGAGAAAATAGTCTTTTTGGCGTTTTATCTCTCCTAACAGGACATAGGTCCGATCGTTTTTATCATGCGATTGCCTTTACAAGAGTTGAAATGATTACAGCTCCTGCAAATTCTGTTTTGAGAGCAATTGAAGCAGATGCATCAGTTGGTCTTTTACTTTTGCAGGGCCTTTCAAGCAGGATTCTGCAAACAGAAACAATGATAGAAACTCTTACACATAGGGACATGTCATCTCGCTTAGTAAGTTTTTTGATGGTTTTGTGCCGAGATTTTGGAGTGGCAAGTGAAAAGGGTATCACTATCGATTTAAGACTTTCTCATCAATCTATAGCAGAGGCAATAGGTTCTACAAGAGTTACGATTACAAGATTATTAGGAGATTTGAAAGATTCAGGATTACTAACTATAGACAGAAAGAAGATTACAGTTTTTGATCCAATAGCACTTTCAAAAAGATTTAATTGATACTTAATCAATTAATTCTCTATTATGTTATTAATAAGTAAACAAATAAATATATTGTGTCTGGTTGGCTTTTCATTATTTTCTTATTACTGCTTGGAGGCTTAATATCAACATTAGGCGATTTATTAGGTTCAAAGATAGGTAAGGCTAGATTCAGTATTTTAAAGTTAAGACCAAAAAAAACTGCAATTTTAATTACAATTTTTACAGGTAGCTTGATAAGTGCCTCATCTTTGTTCCTTATGATATTAGTAAATAGACAGTTGAGAGTTGGGTTATTTAGGTTAGGAGATTTACAGAAAAAACTTCAAGAAAGTAAACAAGTTTTGATACCTTTAGAAAAAGAAAGAGAAAAACTAGAAAATAAAATCAAAGCTAAAGAGACTGAATTTAAACAATTAGAGAGGAATATAATCGCATTAAGGAATGGGAGATTTGTAATAAGAAGTGGGCAATCTTTAATTATTTCAGAGATAAGTTCTTCTAACCTAGAAGATATTAAATCTAAAATAGAAAAAATTATTATTAATGCCAATAGATATACTCATAGGGTAGTTAAACCCAAAAACAAAGAGATTTCAAATTTATTGTTATTAAGAAAAAATCATATCGAAGAGATGCAAAATACAATTTTAAAAGGAGGGAATTGGGTAATTAATATAAAATCTGTAAGGAATGTTTTAACCGGAGAAAACTTTGTGTATGCTTTTCCTGAATTAACAGAAAATAAAATAATAGTTAGAAAAGGCGAAAAAATTACTAAAATTGATTTCAAGCAAGAAGATTTTAATAAAAAAGATTTTGGCGATAAGGTGAATTTTCTATTATCTTCTAGCTTGGCCGAAATCAAGAGAAGAGGTTCTCTTACTAACGAAATTAAATTGAGAAGCGATTCAGTTAAAGAATTAAGAAACTTTTTAAATAAAAATGATAAAACCAATTTTGAATTAGAAGCAGTCTCTTTGATTAATAGTAAAACTGCTCAACCCGTCATCGTCGAACTAAATATAAATTATCCATAATCTTAGATGTCTAAAGTTATAGCAATTGATCCGGGTCTGTCCAAATGTGGTGTAGTAATAGCTGATATCAAAGAAAAAAAAGTTTATGAAGCAGTAGTTATTAAGAGTCATCTAGTTTTAAAGTACGTTAAAAAGAATTACCATATCGAAAAAAATGTTCAGTTGTTAATAGGTAATGGTACAGGTAGTAAAAATTACATAAAATATTTAATTCAGTATGAGCCTGATTTGATTATTGCCGAAGAAAAAAACTCAACTTACAGGGCTAAGCAAAGATATTTTGATATTTTCCCTTTAACAGGTATAAAATGTTTCTTACCAAGAGAGATATTTATTTTGAATAAAAATTTAGATGCATTAGCTGCGTTAATAATAATGGAAGATTTTTTTAATATTAAATTTGATGTAAGTAAAAAAATTAAGACTAAAACTTGGCTGAAATAGTAAATTTATATTCATTTCCTGCTTCAAGCTCATAATCTTTTTTTAAAAGAAATCTCAATAATGAATCCTCAATTAATGCTCTTCCTAAAGGTGGTTTTACAAACAAAACTCCTTTTCCAAATGACCATGTGAAGTACCACTTGAAATCACTTGCTTCAACGACTCCTTTTACTTCTTTTTTTGTGAAACAGTATTCTTTTACACTTACATGTGCTGTTGTCTCAGGCTTTGCTTTCATTTATTAATTCTTTTCTCTATGGAAAGAATTTAATTCACTAATGATGTAATCTTCATTTTTAACATTTAATTCTGTGAGGGATTCGATTAATTTTTTATAAACTCTATCTAAAGTTAAGCTTTCTTTTGAAGATATATTTCCTAAGACATGAGAAATAGTGTTGATTTTTTTGTTTTTTTCATTAAAGGGTGGGGACCCTATACCTATTTTTATCCTATTGAAATGTTCAGTCTGTAATTTCTTAATGATATCTTTAAGACCATTATGTCCTCCAGAACTTCCTTTTTTTCTAAATCTAATTTTGCCCAGTGGTAGATCAATATCATCAACTACTATAAAAAGTTGATCAAAATCTATCTTGTACCAATCCACTATTGCCCTTACAGCATCTCCACTATTATTCATAAATGTGTTCGGCATGAATAGTCTATAAGTAGAATTATTTATTTTGAATTCTGAATACCAACTTTTCAGCTTATTTTTCAATGTAAATTTAGAATCATATTTTTCCGAAAAATTTTCAAGTAGTAAAAATCCAATGTTATGTCGATTTTTGATATATTCTTTACCAGGATTGCCCAAACCAATTATAAATTTCTCATTAATGTTCATAATTGCAACAGTTTCTTTAAATTTTAATAGATTAAAAATTAAAACTTAACCAGGTTTTCAATTGTGCATAAGGACACAATGTTATAAAATTTTTTTCTTTTCTATCTAATTAAAATAAAGATTTTTCTTATTTACAAATTATTTACATAATAACAATTGAATCATTCTTTAAAAATAATTTAAGAAATTTAGTTTCCATTCCAATCAACTGAGAATCCTTGAAGTAGTAAGGATTGATTATATATTTGTAAGAGAATCACAAGAAAAACTAGTAAAAGTAAACCTATGACCGTCATAATAGGTACAGCTCCCCATCCAGGAACAACTTTTCCTTGACCTGAATTTCCAATAGCTTTTAAAAGATTTCCTAATGCAGTTTTTTGGCCCATAGTAATTTCTCTAAATCGAATATATTTCGTTATTGTATAAGAATTAATACATAAATTGTTCACAAATTCACTAAAATTGATGCAAACTTTATCATCCGCACCAGATCCTGCTGTTTCTGTGGCAGTAACTATACTTGCTGTACTATTGGCTTTAACAGGTTTTGGACTATGGACAGCTTTCGGTCCAAAAGCGGCAAAACTAACTGATCCTTGGGATGATCATGACGATTAAAGTGTTTTCAACCCATTTATAAATGTATAAAGTATTTCAAAATCTACCAAAAATACAAAAAGTAAACCTTTTCACATAATTTAAATATAAATTTAATAGGATATAAATCTGTTAGTAATTGCAATCCCATGCTCGCCTTAAAAATTTCAGTTTACACAATCGTATTTTTCTTTGTGGGAATCTTTCTATTTGGTTTTTTAGCTAGTGACCCTACAAGAACACCTAATAGAAAAGATTTAGAAAGTCCTCAAGATTAATTGTCTCATTTAATTTGCTCATCATTTTGAAGATTAGAAATCTTATAAAAGCTATATTTTTCGTTTCTGCCTTAAACTTATATCCTTCGGTTAAAGCAACTGAAAAATTTTCTAATGATGTAAACAATTCTTCTCAAGCAGAATTTAGCAATCGGATCAATATAGTTTCTCCAAAACACATACTTGCTTCAATTAATACATCATTTCAAAAGTTTAAAGAGAACTATAAAAGTAATTTTAAAAACCAGATCTTACACACTTATAGTGATAAATCTCCGTTACTTTTGGCCAAATCTCGTGATATCAAAAAAGAGTTAGAGATCCAATCTGAAATACAATTAGAAGAAAATAATATTCTAAAGGCCAAGGGTAATGTCCATGTTTTTTATAGAGGTAATATTCTTAAAGCAGATAGTTTAATTTATGATAAAACGCAAAAGACTGTAAGTGCTAAAGGAAATATTACATTGAGAATTGGTGAACAACTATTCAAGATGAATAGCTTTCAATATGATTTCAGTAGTAATAAAGGTTATTTGTTTGATGTTAAAGGATTATTAAAAACAGATTATCTTATTGATGATTTGTTTTCTAATTTTGAAACTTCAGATATTAATAATATTGAAATTTTAAAAGAAATATTTAAGGAAAAAGTTTCAAATACCCCTGAAGCTGTGAATAATTGGGTACTTATTACGGATAAAATTGAAATTGATGGAGAAAAATGGAAGAGTGAAAAAGCTATTTTGACTAATGATCTGCTTGAATTAAAGCAAGTTAAGATAGAGCTTAATTCATTTGAAGCTATTTCTAGAAAAGAAAAATTAAGATTCAAATCTTCTTTAAATTATTTAATTTTGGATGAGAAAATTTCTTTTCCCTTTTGGTTTGGTGAAAGAACTTTAACAAAATCAGGAGAAAGTTTTTCTTTTAAAAATAGATGGAATTTAGGTTATGACAATATTGATAAAGATGGCTATTTCATTGGAAGAAAATTTAATACTATAAATTTGTTCAATGATTTTGTGCTTGATATAGAACCACAATTTTTACTTCAACGATCTCTAAAAGGTCATACAAAAAGTTTTGTAAATAAAGGAGATTCAATTACTGCGAATAGGGTTAAGAGAGATACATTCTTGGAAGATTATTTTGGTCTTAATTCGCAAATTAAAGGAAAGATAAATAATTGGGATCTGGAAACCGATAGTAAGATGTACTCTTTTGACTCTGGAAAGTTTTCGGATGCTCTAAGAGTTAAAGCTAAGTTAAGTAAAGAAATTACTTTTCTAAAATCAAAATGGGATAAAAGTTTTTATTGGGTATATAGAGATAGGATTTGGAATGGTTCAATAGGTGAATCTGAAATTTATTTAGGATATGGTTCGAAATTAGAAAAACAAAATACTTGGGAAGTTAATGGAATTAAGAAGACCGAAATTTTATCTTTAGGTCTTGCAAATATTGAGGCGGAAGCTTTAAATAGTAAAAGTTTGGTGAATAGTTTCAAAGGTGATTTCTTTTATTCTTTAGATCAAAAAATCCCAATAAATGTTGATAATTCCTCAAATAAATTTATTGATAGTTCGTACAAATATATTTTTGCGCCAATTCAGAAGGGAATTAGTCTGAATACAAAAGTAGCACTATTATATTCTTTGTATGAGAGTGGCAATAATCAACAATACTTAGGTTTCGGTGCTGGTCCGGAAATTATTTTTGGGAATTTTAAGAATAAATCTTTTGACTATACAAGAATAAGTATATTACCTTTTTATAAGATAAGAAGAGGAGATAGTATGTTCAAATTTGATCAGATTTATGATCAATTCACTCTGGATATTGCCTTTGATCAACAATTATTTGGCCCTATAATTCTTAAAAGTAATGCAACCCTTAATTTAGATAGCGATTCAAAAGATTATGGTGATTTCATTAATTCTAAAATCTCATTAAATTGGCAAAAGCGATCGTATGAAATAGGTGTTTTTTATAAACCGCACAATGAATCAGGAGGAATTATTTTCACTTTATTTGGTTTCAAATAGCTTAATTAATTAGTATTAAATTTTATGTAAGGTAAATCATTTAATTTATTTTCAATTAAATTCATATTCTCAAGTAGTTTTGAAGTAGCATCCCATTCACCAGATAAAAACATTTTTTTTGAAGTTTCTTTTATTTCAAGATGAAATTCCAATTTTTCTGCTTTTGCAGTGGATTCTAAAAGATCAATCTCTAAAAATAAATTCTTGACATCCAAATATTGCTGGATTTCTTTTATTGATTCTTTTGAAAGAGTAAAGCAGGGGATTCCAATTGCAATACAGTTACTGTAAAAAATATCTGCAAAACTTTCTCCAATGATGGCTTTTATTCCCCATCTCATTAATGCTTGAGGAGCATGCTCTCTACTTGAACCACATCCAAAATTACTATTAACAATAAGTATTGAGGCACCCTTATTAGTCTCTAAATCAAAGGGATGATTTCCTTTAAGAGTTTTACGATCATCATCAAAGACAGATTTACCCAATGAATCAAAATCAATGCATTTAAGAAATCGAGCAGGAATTATTCTATCAGTATCAATATCATCTCCAACTAATGAGATACATTTTCCTTTTATTCGAGAAAATTTCCCGATTGGAGGTTTGAATTTGTTACTCATTTGTTAAAAAATCTCTTACGTCACTAACTTTTCCAGTAATTGATGCAGCGGCAACCATTGCTGGACTCATTAGTAACGTTCTTCCACTTGGAGAGCCCTGTCTACCTTTGAAATTTCTATTGCTAGAACTAGCACTTACTTGATCTCCTATGAGTTTGTCTGAATTCATTGCTAAACACATCGAGCAACCAGGCTCTCTCCACTGAAAACCGGCTTTTATAAATATTTTATCAAGACCTTCCTCTTTTGCTTCTCTCGCTACCTTTTCTGAGCCTGGAACTACAAAAGCTTTTATGTTTTTTGCCACTTTATTATCCTCCAATACTTCAGCGGCAACTCTTAGGTCACTTATTCTTCCATTTGTACAACTCCCAATAAAACAAACATCGATTGGAGTATTTTTAATTGATTGTCCAGGTTTGAAACCCATATATTCATAAGCCTCTCCAGCAATAAATTGGTCGTTTGGATGTATCTCGTTTAATGAAGGAATTTTTTGATTT
>QCVV01000045.1 GCA_003210235.1 Prochlorococcus sp. AG-686-O05
TTATTGAAAATATCCTAGTCTTAATCAAAAACATTGTTGGAATTAATAAATTAAACATTAAAGTTAGTTATTCAAAAAAGAAAATTTTCAGAAAATTAAAAATAAAAATTAAAGATGAAATAGTAACTATGGGTGTCTCTGAAATAAATCCATCAAAAGATGCGGGAACTTATATTGACTCATTTAATTGGAATAAATTAATTAAAGATCAAAATACAATCGTCATTGATACCAGAAATCATTATGAAGTTTCTATAGGAAGTTTTAATAAGTCAATCAATCCAAACACCAAGAACTTTAGCGAGTTTCCTGAGTGGGTAAATGACAATTTAGAAAAATATTTAGGTGACGAAGGTTCTAGAAATATAGCATTGTTTTGTACTGGAGGTATTAGATGTGAGAAAGCTACTAGCTTATTAAAAAAGAAAGGTTACAAAAACATCTTCCATTTACAAGGCGGAATCCTTAAATACCTCGAAGACATTTCAAAGGAAGAAAGCCTGTTTGAAGGAGAATGTTTTGTTTTTGATAAAAGAGTGGCTTTAGATCACGAATTAAAAAAAGGTTCCTACTCAATTTGTCATGCATGTGGGATGCCAATTTCTATAGAAGATCAAAAAAAGGAAGAATACCGAGAAGGTATTCAATGTCATTTTTGTGTAAACAAATTTAGTGCTAATGATAGAAAAAGGTTTGAAGAAAGGCAAAAGCAAATAAATAAATTAAAAGAGAAAAACCAAAAAGTTTGTAATGATTAGTTGATAATAATTATGAAAGTAGAAGAATTACAAAATATTGCATTTTCCTTAGGCTTAGTTATAAAAATACAAGTAAGAGAAACCCTTGGATTATGTTTTTTTAAAATTGTAATCGCGGAACAAAGAGATAATATCGTAAAGATTTGGGGAGAGATGAAAGGTTGGACTTACTTTAATAAACAGGGTATTCAACTGGATACACTAAGAATCCTGAGTAACTCTCCTCCTTTTGTTTCGGAATTAATATGGGCATCTACTATGGCTTGGGCTATCGAAATGAAAGTTAGTAAAAAAGCACGATTATTAGCCATTTATGATACAGAAGGATATAGTAAAAAACTTGTCAGATACTTTAAGATTATTGGATTTAAAGTTGTAAAAGAAGTTGGTTCTAGTCCAGTAGACCTATTTTTAAGACTAATTTGGGGAGGTGCGGGAACACTAATGAAAGGAGACTGTTCTTATATATTAAACAAAATTGAAAAAAAACTTTCTTTAATTAAAATAATTTAACCAGCATGATAACTACTTCTAACTAAAGGGCCACAAGATACTTTTTTAAACCCTAATTCCTTACAAAAACTTGTTAGATGTTCAAACTCCTTTGGCTCCCAATATTTCTTAACCGCTAAATGCTTTAATGAAGGCCTTAGATATTGCCCAATTGTAATTTGATCACAATCTACTTTTTTTAGATCAAGAATAGTAGTTTCTATTTCTTCTAATGTTTCTCCTAAACCCAACATTATTCCTGATTTCGTCGAAATATCAGGAGCGATAGACTTTGCTTTTTCTAATAAGCTTATTGAATTTTTATAGTTAGCACCTCTCCTTACTTCTTTTTGAAGCCTTTCCACAGTCTCAAGATTATGATTAAAACAAATTGGCCTTTGTTCAAGGATCTTTCTAAGTCTATCTTTTTGAAGTTTATCTTTATCTTCAAAATTTTTTCCACCTCCCCATAAATCAGGGGTAAGAACTTCTATTTGAATTTTTGGATCAATTTTTCTAATCTGATTAATTGTTGAGACAAATAAATTAGCTCCATGATCGGGGAGATCATCTCTGGCTACTGATGTTAGTACTACATATTTCAAATTTAGAGTTTTAACGGCTTCGGCGACTTGAATACTTTCATATTTGTTTATTTCACTAGGCTTACCCTTGCTTACCTGGCAGAAAGCACAAGCACGAGAACAAATTGATCCTCCGAGTAAAAAAGTAGCAGTCCCTGAGGCATAACATTCGGCCCTATTAGGACATCTCCCTTCTTCACAAATTGTATGTATATTTGACTTTTTAATGAGTCTTTGTATTTTCTCAAATTCTGAAGCTTTGCTAATAGGAAACTTTATCCAAGAAGGAAGCCTTAAAATTTTTTCTACTTTAAACTTATTTGTATTTTCCATTTTTAAATTAAATTTGTTCTTCCTTCAAGGGCTCTTGCTAAAGTAACTTCATCAACATATTCAAGTTCACTTCCCATAGGAAGCCCATAAGCAATTCTAGTGACCTTCGTAAAAGGAGTTAGTAATTTTCCAATATAAAGGCTTGTAGTATCTCCTTCAACACTTGGAGTAAGTGCCAATATTATTTCTTCAATATCTGATTTACTTACTCTCTCTACTAAACTCCTTATCTCTAACAATTCTGGACTTATTGAATCCATAGGAGAAATCAACCCTCCAATAACATGGTATGTGCCCTTAAACTCCCTTGATCGCTCTAAAGCCAGTAAATCTTTGGTTTCTGCTACTACGCAAATTATTTTTTGATTCCTCTCAGTATTTCTACATATTTCACATAAATCTTCTGAAGTTAAATTAAAACATTTTTTACAATGACCAACATTACTGTGTGCCTCTAATAATGCTTTAGAAAAATCTCTAATACTACTTTCAGGTTGTTTTAAAATAAATAATGCTAATCTTTGAGCAGTTCTTGGACCTATTCCTGGGAATTTCTCAAAATGACCAATTAATTTTGAAAGTGGCTTGGTAAAAGTTATCAAGATTAAATTTCTTCTAGAAACAATTTAGACGCATATTTTGAAATTGGATATATTTGTTTGCTTTTAATGTCTTATTATATTTCTAGTTAATAATTTCTATCAAAAATGAAAAATATGAAAATTAACCCTTTTAAAAATTTATTATTAATAATTTTATGTTTTGCATTGAGTGCATGCAGTGGAGGAATTAATGCGGGATTAGAGGCTTATCAGAGTCCTGATGGGAGATATGCCTTTTTATATCCCACAGGTTGGACAAGAGTAAAAGTAGATGGGGGTCCTGAAATTATTTACCACGATCTAATTAATAGTAATGAAACTTTAAGTTTGGTGGTCTCGGATGTGAATAAAGAAGTCGAATTAGAGCAATTAGGGGATCCGAAAGAAGTTGGACAAACTTTAATAGATAAAGTTATTGCTCCCGAAGGTTCAGGGCGATCTGTCAAACTTATTGATGCGAACAAAAGAGAAGCCTCTAATCATATTTTTTATGATTTAGAGTATGAATTAAATCTTAATGATCAAGATAGGCATGAACTTGCCACTGTCGTAATCGACAGAGGAACTTTATATACTTTTGCCGTCGGAACAAATGAAGTAAGATGGAATAAAGTTGATAGTATGTTTACTAATGTAATCGAGTCTTTTAACTTCTTAATTTAGTTTTTGAAAAGATATTTTTTAAATACCTACTTGAACATTCCATAAGTCTGAATAAACATTCTTGTTATTTAGCAAGAGCTCATGTTTTCCGCTTTCAATAATTTTGCCCTTATCTATGACAATAATATTATCAGCGTTTTTAATAGTACTTAATCTATGAGCTATAACTATAGTTGTTCTCTCTTTAGTTATTTTAGATAATGATTTCTGAATTAAAACCTCTGTCTCGTTATCGACTGAAGCAGTAGCCTCATCTAAGATCAATATAGGAGCGTCTTTTAAAACAGCTCTCGCTAGAGCTATTCTCTGACGTTGTCCTCCTGAAAGTCTTTGCCCCCTTTCCCCAACGATTGTTTTATAACCATCCGGTAATTGTTCAATAAATTTATGAGCTTCAGCAATTTTAGATGCTTTTATAATATCTTTAATTTTCGGACTAGTTCTCCCATAGGCAATATTTTCCTCAACGGTTCCATGAAATAAATAAGTTTCTTGACTTACAAGAGAAATACATTTTCTTAAATCTTTTAAATTAATATCCTTTATTGGAATGTTATCCAAAGATATTAAACCATTATTACTATCATAAATTCTAAGAAGAAGTTTAATAATTGTACTTTTTCCAGAGCCAGTTAATCCAACAATTCCTAATGTAGAGTTATTCTCAATTTTAAAATTTATGTTCTTTAATGTTGATTCTCTACCTGGATAATTAAAATTTACATTTTCAAAACTAACATTGCCTTTTATCTCTTTAGAAGCAATTTTTATTTTGCCATCTTTTATTTTTATAGGGGTATCGATAAGATCTATTACTCTATTTATTGATGCCATTGAGCGTTGAAAATCATCTAAAACATGACCTAGTGTAGTCAAAGGCCATAACAACCTTTGAGTAATAAAAACTAAAAAACTATATGTTCCAACATTAAGTACCTTATTCCAGGTTTGAAAACCTCCAATAAGTAAAATTGCTATAAAAGCAAATAAAATAGCAAATCTTATTAGAGGAATAAAAGCAGATGATAATTTTATTGCTGCTTTATTACTTCTTTGATATGCAAGGCTTTCTTTATTTAATCTATTTAGCTCCCAATTCTCTTTCGTAAAGCTCTTTATTGTAAGTATCCCGCTTAAATTATTATTTAATCTTGAAGCTAAAAGACCTGCTTTATTCCTGACATCTTTATATTTCGGAGAGAGCTTTCTTTGAAATCTTATTGATCCAATAAATATTAAAGGGATAGGTAAGAAAGCAAATAATGCTATTTTTGGTGCAACAAGAATCATTGTTCCACCAATAATTAAAACCGTAATAAATAGTTGAATAAGTTGATTAGCTCCTTGATCAAGAAACCTCTCAAGTTGATTTACATCATCATTTAAAATCGATAGAAGTCTACCGGTATTATCGTTTTCAAAGAAAGCCATATCAAGTTCCTGTATATGCTTATAAGCCTTTATTCTCAATTTATGTTGTGATATTTGGGCTAAATTTCTCCATAAGACTGAATATAAATATTCAAAAAAAGATTCGGCTGACCATACTATTCCAGAAGCAAATGCGAGAAATATTAATTGATTTGGAACTTGTTTTATACCAAAACTAGCAATCCAAGAATTCTGTTCTTTAACTACAATATCCACAGCAAGTCCAATAATTACTGGAGGAGCTAAATCTAAGATTTTATTAATTATCGAACTTACAAAAGCAAAAAAGAGTAGAGTCCTTTCATCTCTTAAATTCAGATAAAGCCTAACTATAGGATTTTGATTATTTGGAGATCTCATTGTAGTTTTTCTATAAATTAAATTTTTTCTTAGTTTCTAACTTACATTTACTAATTGAATTTTGATGGCTTGTACTATTTAAAAATTCCCTTAAATAGCAATCACAAGTTTCCATAGCAATTTTTTCGTCATAAACTAAATTAGCTTTTGACATTTCCACCTTAATACTTTCAATACAAAATAAATTTATAATTGAATTTTTTTGTGTTTCAGCTAAATATTCAGAATTTATAAATCCCCACAAAATAAAAAAACTTACTAAGACAAATTTTTTTTTTTTAATAGACCTCATAACCCAAACTTAATTCCGTATTCTTAAATTATTTAATTTATTCCTTACTTCACCATGCAAATCTCTTGGCAAATCTACCAAGCTGTAGTCATTAAATATTTGTATCTTTCCAATAGATCTTCCATTAATATTAGTAGAAGTACAAATAGAAGAAATAATATTTGCCACTCTAACTCTATCCATTTTGCCAAAATTAAATTTATAAGTTTCAAAAGAATCATTTTGATAATTATTTCTTCTGTTTGTATTTCTCATACGATTATTTCCATTTCCATTTCTGTTTGATCTATTACGATCAGAATTATTTTGTCTATAAAGCCAAGACTCATCTTCGTTAATAAAAAAGGATTTATTACCTATTGCTAAATTAATAGCTGCCATTGCTATACTTGAATCTTCCATAGAATGCTGTTCTCTTAGGGTATCAATAATATCGATCATCAAAGCTTTTTTTTCTTCATTATTGTTCTGATCTAAAGAACTTTGATTCAAATTTGTTATTAATTTCCCCATTCTTTTTTCATTAATTATTTTATTATTGGGTATCTCAATTTCTTCAATTTTATTTCTTGTTGAATTTTCCAAGTTTCTAAGAAAATGTTTTTCTCTATGATTTACAAATAAAATTGCTTCCCCTGACCTACCTGCTCTTCCTGTTCTACCAATTCTATGAGTATATGTTTCCTTATCAAAAGGAAAATCATAATTAATAACGAGTTTAATCCTTTCAACATCTAGACCTCTCGCCGCTACATCAGTGGCAACAAGAATATCAATAAATCCTTTTTTTAATCTATCTACTGTATTTTCTCTTTGATTTTGAGGGATGTCTCCATTAAGAACAGCCACACTATGTCCTGAGTTTTCTAGAACTTCCGCAATTGAGGTAGTAAGTAATTTAGTCCTCACAAATATTATTACTCCTTCATTCGTAATTTCTAATATTCTCTTTAGAGCATCTAACTTATGGTGCCTTTGAACATTAATATATTTTTGAGTAATTAATTGAGTTTCTTTCTTAACGCTTTTAATAAGTATTTCGGCTGGTTCATTTAGATATTTCTTTGCTATGTTTCTTATCTCATTTGGCATTGTTGCAGAGAACAAAACCATTTGTTTGTTATCTGGAAGTTTATCTATAATCCATTCAATATCTTCAAGGAATCCCATTTTTAACATTTCATCTGCTTCATCAAGAACCAGACAACTTATGTTATTTATCTTAAAAGTTCCTTGTCTTATATGATCCATTATTCTTCCGGGAGTTCCGACAACAATGTCTGTCTTTCTTTTAAGTGATGAGATTTGATTCCTAAAATCAGTTCCTCCATATATAGCTAAAGTCCTTAAATTAGTTGATTCAGCACTATAACTTTTAAAAGAATCTGCTACTTGAGTAGCCAACTCTCTTGTTGGTGTCATAACCAAAACTTTAGCGTTTGGTTCTTTGTTATTTTCGAGCTTTTCAATTAATGGGAGAGCAAAGGCTGCCGTTTTACCCGTACCAGTTTGAGCTTGTCCTAACAAATCTCTTCCAAGCATTAATTCAGGAATTGCTGCTTTTTGTATAGGTGTAGGAGTTTTGTATCCCTTACTTTCTAATGAATTTAATATTAATTTATTAAATCCAAAACAAGCAAATCCATTGTCAATATCTTTTTCTTTATGAGAACCCACATCTTTAGAAACTTCTGATTTTTTTTCTGATTCAATTGAGTCATCATTCGAGATTTTTTCTACCTCCAAATTATCTTCATTTTTCTCTAATGATTGATTGTCTTTATTTGAAGCCATTAAAATGCCTGATTATCTACTGATCAGGCATTCAACATTTATCTAAAGAATCTTAAATTGTTGACTAGCCTTTCAGAGCCGAATTACTAATCTAACATCTGGAGGTAAAGATAACTTTTATTTCTCGAAATTAAAACTTAATTCAAAAAATAAATATCCAGAAAATTCCTTGCTCTTGTAATTGCAGTATAGAGTAATCTCTTCTCATAATTATCTCTAAAAAACATTAATTTGCTATCGTCTTCTAAATCTTCCTTATACTTATTAATTTGAGATTTTTGAGTCCACAAAATACTTACTTTTTCAGATTCGCTTCCTTGAGATTTATGAATTGTGATAGCTATTGCTGGCACGACGTTATCTAGAGTTGATGGCTCAATAAAGTCGACTACAAGATCATTATTATCATTAAATTTCCTAAATAAAAATTTTCGGTTTTCATTTTTTCCTATTAAAACTCCAATATCTCCATTTGAAATTCCGAGTTCGTTATTGTTTTCAGTACACATAATTGGGACCCCTTCTTCAAGGTCAATGAAATTATAGGGTTTTCCTTGACCTAAAACGATATCATTTATATTCTCAACGCTCCAAGTCCCAGTATTCTTCTCACAAAGGATAAGGTGACTTTGTAAATCTCTAAAAATATTATTTATTAAGTCTTTTTCATGGCTCATTAAATCTCCAATTGAATTTTGAAAGATATATTCTTTTTTACTTAAGTTTGTTGTTGAAATTCGTAATTTATTAATATAATCTTCAATTTGATTTAATAGACTTGGAGGAATATTCTTATTAAAGCTTTTAAAGATATTAACTTCTTTTGACTTTTTATCATTTACTAATTCTTTGATCTTTTTCTGAAATAAGGAATTTCTATTATTAAAAATAAGATTACTAAGTAATTCGATATCCCCACTATTTCTATAAGTTTTATTGAGATTAACTATGCAAGATTTTATTACCTTGTTATCAGAATATTCGAATAAATAATTCCAAATAGAAGAATTTTTTACTGGAGGTAATTGATTTCTATCGCCAACTAGGATTATTTTACAATCTTTAGCTAATAAATCTAAAATTAATTCAATAATATCAATATTTACCATTGACATTTCATCAATAATAAAAATATCTAATTCCTTTAATTTAAATTTTAATTTTATAGCTTTTTGTTTAGAATTAAAAATCCATTTATGTAAAGTTTGACATTCTATTTGATCCAGACTTTTACTAAAAAAAATATCTTTTTGTTCATTAAGAGATTCTTTTAGTCTAGAGGTAGCTTTTCCAGTAGGTGCTGCTAGTCCTATGTTTAAACAATGATCACTTTTCAAAGAATGTAAGATAAAATTTATAATTAAAGTTGTTTTACCTGTTCCTGGTCCTCCTTGCAAAAATACTAAATTTGAACTTTCAAAAATATTTTTTATTTGATGTAGTTTATTATCATCATTTGTTTTTATAGGAATTTTATCTATTTTTTTTAAGAAGATATTTATAACTCTATTTATCTTTCCCGACCATTTTGCTAATGATAATTTTCTATCCCCAAATACGAATGGGGAATTAAAAGAGTTTAACAATCCTAAATCTTTGAGAACTTTTAAATGTTCATTAGGCCATCCATCTTTTAACAAATCAAAGAATATTAACCTTTTATCAACTTCAACAATAGTTTCACCATTTTTCT
>QCVV01000046.1 GCA_003210235.1 Prochlorococcus sp. AG-686-O05
AGATTAGATATAGCACTGGCATCAAATGCAGATGGTGTTCATCTTGGTCAAGACGACATCGATATAAAAACAGTAAGAAAATTACTTGGTGCCTCAAAAATTATTGGAGTTTCAGCTAATAATGCAAATGATATCAATAAGGCTCTAAAAGATGAATGCGATTACATTGGAGTTGGGCCAGTTTTTCCAACCTTAACAAAGAAGAACAAAGAACCTCTTGGTGTGGAGAAAATTAAGGCCTTAACAAAAGATATAAATATTCCTTGTTTTGCCATAGGAGGAATTAATAAATTAAATATTTCTTCTCTAAAAAATCATGGGATAAGTAAGGTTGCAATAATTTCTGGGCTGATAAATTCAGAAGATCCAAAAGAAGAAGCTATTATTATCATAAAAGAATTATCCAATGAAAATTAGAGTAAACGGTAAAGAAAAAAAAATAGAACTAGAAAATGAAAAGGCTTTACTTTCAAGCACTTTAGAATTTCTAGGATATAAGCAAAATACTGTAGTTGTTGAAGTAAATGACTTAATTATTAACTCAAAAAAATGGGAGAATGAAATAATAAAAGAAGGAGACAGGCTGGAGATCGTATCTATTGTTGGAGGCGGATAATTAACAAAATATTAAATATCTTTCAAATATCTGAAAATCTTCATATTTTTTTAACTTTAAGCTTGAAACAATAACCCAATTTTTAATTTTTTCATTTTATATTCTTAATACTTCAGTCAGAAAATGAAAGAAAACCAAAATCAAAATTCAAGATCTTTGAAATGGGAGCCCAATGGTGAATTAGCCCAAAAAGATTTATCCGAATTAATCGAAAGATTAAAAAATGTAGAAGGTGATGATACTTCTTCAGAATTATCAAGATTAGGTACCAAATCGAACATAATAAATTAATTTTGTTACTTATAACTTGTTTTTAGAGAAATTTATATCAAATTATAATTACCGAATATAAAAATAAATGAGCAAAAGGTTTCCAGAATGGGTAAATACTCAAGTCATCGTAAAGGCTATCAAAATGCGTGAAGAAGGAATACTGTCTAAACAACTCAATTTATGGATAGAGAATCTTTTAGAAATCGAAAAAAAATAATTAACCCTTAGGAAATCTTCTTTATTATTCTTAGCGCAGCCATTGCGGCTCCATAACCGTTGTCTATATTCATAACCGTAATCCCAGGAGCACAGCTTGACAACATACTATTTAAAGCAGTTTCTCCATTTTTGCTAACTCCATAACCTACTGAAACCGGCACGGCTATTATAGGTTGAGGCAATAATCCTCCAATAACAGTTGCCAAAGCTCCTTCCATTCCAGCACAAACTATAAGAACATCATATTTATTAATTTCATCTATCTGTTCAAATAAACGATGCAGACCTGCAACTCCTACATCTATAAAAGATTGACAACTCACTCCATATATTTCTAGAGATAATTTGGCTTCAAGTGTTACAGCTAAATCACTAGTGCCTCCTGAGATTATTGCTACTTTTTTGTTTGTCGAATATTTATTAAAATTTTCGCCAATCTTGAGACAATTTGCTTCTTCATAGAATATTGCATCTTCATAAATATCTAATAAATGCATTGCTTTTTCTTTATTGATACGAGTAATAAAAACAACTTCTTTTTTTTCTAAGACTTCTTTAGATACTCTTTTTAATTGATCTATGCTTTTATCTGCGCCCCAAATTGCCTCAATAAGTCCAATTCGTTCTCTTCTCTGGAAGTCAAACCTAATATCTAAATTCATCCTTGTTTAACTAACTCTCCTTCATAAATTAATTTAAAAGGATTAACGTTTATATTCAAAGATGTTTTAACGTTTTCTTCGAATTTCTCTTGTATCTCATTTACTTCATTCATTGATATACTTTTCCATAGTTTTTTATTTTTCCAATTTACCAATATTAAAGCTTCTTCTTTTTCTTTATCCCAAAATATTTGTCTCCCCAAAAAACCATCTTGAATAGATAACCAAGGCTCCCAAACTTCTTTTTCAGCCTGAAGCCATATTTTTTTAAACTCAGAAGGAATCTTAAGTCTTAATTCTTCTGTGACAAGTCCATTTTGATAACTATCCATGGGAAGCGCTTTAAGGATTGGAGAATTGACTTGAAAAAGAAAAATGAATAGACAAATAAATAAAAAAGAAAGGTTTTTTATTTTGTCTTTAAAGTTTATTTTCATTCTTTTTTCTCAAGCAAAACAACAGAGTGACAACTGATTCCTTCCTCTCTACCCTCAGGTCCCAATTTCTCATTTGTGGTAGCCTTTATTCCTATAAAACTATCTTCGACTTGCAATATCTCAGCAATATTATTCTTCATTAGTTCCACAAAGGGTTTAATTTTTGGTCTTTCAGCCACAATAACACTATCAATATTATTTACTTCCCAACCTTGATTTCTAATTAATTCAATAACTTTAGATAACAAAAATAAACTATCTGCATTTTTCCATTTTTGATCAGATGGAGGGAAATATTTTCCGATATCGCCTAGAGATAGAGCTCCTAATAATGCATCCATTATTGAGTGGCTAAGAACGTCAGCGTCGCTATGACCATCCAGTCCTAAATTATCAGGATGTTGTAATTTAACTCCTCCAATTATTAAGTTTCTGCCCTTTACTAATCTGTGAATATCATATCCATTACCTATTCGGAATTTCATCATTTTATTTGAGTCTTCGTTTATTCTCTTACTTTTCGGTAATTTTTTATAGTCTTCATTCGAAATCAGGTCATTTCTTCTATCTAAAGTTCTTTCAAACATTTTTTGTTTTCGCCACAAATTAATTTCTGCATGATTTCCACTAACCAGAATATCTGGCACTCTCATGTCTTTAAAAATTGGAGGTCTCGTATAGTGAGGGTATTCTAATAAAGATGAATTATGACTCTCATCTATTAAAGATCCTGGATCTCCAAGAGTTCCAGGTAATAATCTTGTCAAGCCATTAATTATAGTTATCGCAGGAATTTCCCCTCCTGAAAGTACATAATCACCTATAGAAATCTCTTCATCAGCCAAACATCTAACTCTTTCATCAAAACCTTCATATTGCCCGCAGATAATTATTAATTGATCCAAAGAAGACCATCTTAAAAGATCATGCTGCTTTAAGACTTTACCTTGTGGAGTCATTAATAAAGTTTTGCTATTTGATATTTTCTCTATTGAATCATGAGCCTTATAGATCGGTTCTGGTTTTAAAACCATCCCTGAACCTCCCCCATAAGGCTTATCATCTACTTGTCTATAAGAACCTTCTCCGTATTCTCTTAAATCATGTAAATTTACATTGATAAAATTTTTTTCTAAAGCTCTTGTTATGACGCCTGAATTATTTATTAATTCAAAAGCTTTAGGAAACAAAGTAATTACGTCAAAATTCAAATTAGTCATTTAATTATCCACCTCATATCCAAACTCCATTAATTTAGATTCTTTTTTTCTCCAATTTGGTATTACTTTGACAAATAATTCCAGATGAACAGGGCCATTTATTAACTTCTTCATATTAGATCTTGCCGTATGACCAATAGTCTTTAACATCGAACCTTTTTTTCCAATTAAAATTCCCTTTTGACTTGTTCTTTCAACAATAATTATAGCCAAAATAGCTGTAAAATTTTTACCATTTTCTCTTTTAATTTCTTTTGTTTTTTCTATTTTTACCGCAACACTATGAGGGACTTCTTCTCTTGTATTTATTAATACTTGCTCTCTTACTAAATCCGCTAATAAATTATCTAAGGGTTGATCGCATATCGTATCCTCCTCATAGAGCATTGGTCCTTTTGGGAGAGAATTTAAAATCATATCAATTAATTCAGAGCATCCGTCTCCTTTAGAAGCACTTACAATTTGGAATTTTTTACTAGTTCCAAAAACTTTTTTATATTGGTCTAAACGCAAACTTTTAACTTCCTTATCCACTAAATCCCATTTATTCAATACAATTACAAATTCAGTCTTATTTGAAACTAAAAAATCTTTTATGTATTCATCTCCTCTCCCAGGTTCAACACTTGAATCAAGAACTAAAATAACTATATCTACTCCATTAATTGCTGATTTAGCATTTTTTACAAGTATTTCTCCCAGAAGATGATGAGGTTTGTGAACGCCTGGAGTATCTACAAAAATTATTTGCCCAAGTTTTGTAGTAAGAATTCCTTTTAGTTTATTTCTAGTAGTCTGAGCCACAGGAGACGTAATTGTTATTTTCTCTCCAATTAACTTGTTTATTAAAGTAGATTTCCCTACATTTGGTCTCCCTAGTAAAGTTACAAAACCAGATTTATAATTATTCAAAAGTCTTTTAAAATATCCATAATAAAAGTCTGATCAAAAATGACAAAAAAAGCTATAAACTTAAAAGAATCTTCTTTTACACAGGCAATAAATATATCTGCTCAATGGTGTAAAGAATGGGGAGAAGATCTTTTAAGTGAAGAAGTTTTGGCGGATAGAATCTCAGAACTAATAAAAACCAAAAATGGATTGAGAGGTTTTTTTGCGTATGCATTATCTGATCAGAATTGTTATTTATTAGATGAGCTTCCTTTCTCATTTGTTTTCAAACTTCAAGAGGCTGGAAATGATGTAGTCGAAATAGTAGTTAAAAACCTAATTATGAGTTCCGCCCAAATAGTTATTCACGATAGAGAAAAAAATCTTGAATATAAAACAAATTCTGAAAATATATCAGAAAGATGCAAAAGCATCTTACGAATATTAGATACAAAATCTGTTACGACAAATATTAATAAAATAATTAATGATTTAGACAATCTTGGAAATAGCTTTGACAATTCAAAAAAATATGATATCAAGCAAAAGGAATTTATAAAGCATCAAATTTTCGATATTGCACAATAAAAAAGCATAGAATAAATCTACGCTTTTTAAAAAATAAATATGTTAAAGATGATTTTTAATTTCTCCTTCCACCCCCTTGAAGAGCAATCATCAATCTTAAAATAAATACAAATAAATTTATATAAGTTAAATACATACCTAAAGCCCCTGCTAAGTATTGATCATCGTTATATCTTCTAGGCATTGTGTAAAAATCTAAGAAAGACATCGCGACGAAAAGAACTGTTCCAAATCCTGCAATCATTAATTCAAGACCTGATCCTCCAAAAACTCCTGGAGCAAAAAATCCACCGATTAATTGAACAAACATTGCTATCAACAAACCAATTAAGCCAAGTCCAACAACTCCACTAAGAGCTTGTCCAACACTATCGCTCATTCTTTGGCCTGTATAAGAAGCTATTACAAAAGTAATACCTGTAGCCAGTGCTGCTGTACCAACAGATCCTATGCCAATTGTTCCAATTGCCAAAGCTACTATTCCACTTAACGTAAATCCTGTTAATAAACTAAATCCGGTTAACAAAGGTAGAGCTTTTGAATTATTCGCATTATTTGCAGCACTTGTTGCAACGAAAAATAAAACCAATTCAGCTATTAAAGCAACAATAGAAAGAGGTTGAAAGAGTGAAGGGTTTGTTGCTATCAGTGAGACACCTGCCAATACACCCAAAGATGTCAAAACCATACCTCCCCCTACATAAGGAAGAGCTTTCTGTACTACATTTGGTCCAACGATTGAACTTGTTTGAGCATCACGAATAGCTTGATTAAAATTACTACTTGCTGGCATTTTTATACCCTTTAATTATCATCATTCTACCTAATTTTTTATATTTCAGTGTACGGTTCACCCAAGTAATATTTTATTTATAAGCCTCAATAATTTTTTGAACCAAAGGATGTCGAACTACATCATCAACAGTTAAATAACAAAACTTTATTCCTTCAGTATTAGAAAATATTTTTGATGCTTCCACCAAACCACTTAACTGATCATTTTTTAAATCAATTTGAGTAATATCACCATTTACGACCATTTTTGATCTTTCACCTAATCTAGTTAAAAACATTCTCATTTGAGAAGTGGTGGTATTTTGGGCTTCGTCTAAAATAATTAAAGAATTATCTAATGTTCTTCCTCTCATAAATGCTATTGGCGCGACTTCAATAATCCCTTTATCAATTAATGAATTTGTTTTATCGATTCCAAAAATACTATGTAGAGAATCAAATAAAGGCCGTAAGTATGGATCAACTTTTTGCTGTAAATCTCCAGGCAAAAATCCTAAATTTTCACCAGCTTCTACGGCAGGTCTTGTTAAAACAATTTTTTCAATTTTTTTCTCATTTAATAACCTAGCAGCACAAACTGTTGCTAAAAATGTTTTACCCGTACCTGCTGGACCAATAGCGAAAGTTAAATCAAAGTTCTCAATTGACTCTACATATTCTTTTTGACGTATAGTTCTAGGTCTTAAATATCTACCCTCTTTTGAACGCGCTAGAATTTTTTTTCCTAGCTCAGCATGAGAAGAAGATTCTCCCATATTTAAAGAACTTAGAGCCGCCTTAAGATCTACTTCAGGAACTTCTAATCCTTGTTCCCAAATAGGTCTTGTTAGTTCTACCAATGCTGATGCCCTTTCAAGTTTTGGAATTACTCCATTCATTTCAAGTTGCAGACCTCTAATTGTTAAGGAGACACCAGTAAGAGATTCAAATTTTTTTAAAAAAGAATTTCCAGGACCAGATAATGCAGTGGCAGCATCTGAACTTGGCAAATCTATGGTGAAGTGACCAGTTTTGGAAACTTCTTTCATTTAGTTAATAAGTAAAAATGAATTTAACAATTTTTTAGCTTTCAGCTTCTTTACTATCACTTTCAGCTTCTTTACTCTTAGCCTTTGCAATCTTTTCTTTTTCCAATTTAGCCTTACCAATAGCTATAGAAGGCCTGACTTTTTTTTCTAATAATCCGCCCTTTTCTAGTAAAGTTCTTACAACATCGGTAGGTTGTGCTCCTTGAGTAAGTCTGATTCTTAATGCTTCTGTGTCAAGCCTAGTTTCTTTAGTTCTTGGATTGTAAAAGCCTAATTCTTGAAGAGGTCTTCCATCTCTTCTGGAAGTACTATTGCATGCAACGATCCTGAAACTTGCTTCTTTTTTCTTTCCAAAGCGCTTAAGGCGCAATTTAATCATTTTAAATTAGTACAGATTATCTAATAATATCATTTGAAGGTAGCTATTTTTAAACTATAAATCTCCAAAACCTTTTTTCTTTTTATTTGATTTTTGTTTTTTAAATGATTTATTAACATTTCCTCCACCCATTCCTGGCATTCCACCCATTCCTGGCATTCCACCCATTCCTGGCATTCCACCATTTGACATTTGTTTCATAAAACCTCTCATTCTTTGAAAATCAGCAAGTACTTTATCAACATCTTTTGCTTGATATCCACTACCTTGTGCAATCCTTTGTCTTCTAGATGGTTGAGCAGCAAGGACTTCTGGTTTTTGCTTCTCTTCTAAAGTCATAGAAGAGATCATTGATTCAATTTTTTTTAATTGTTCTTCCCCATTTTTTATCATTCCATCATCAATTTTATTCATCCCTGGGATTAATTTAATTAAACCTCCAAGAGATCCCATTCTCTTCATTAATCTCATTTGCTTAACAAAATCATTAAAATCAAAAGTTGCCTCTTGAAGTTTCTTTTGCATTACTTCAGCATCGGCAAGCTCAACTTCTTTTTGTGCCTTTTCAACAAGTGTTAATACATCTCCCATGCCTAGGATTCTGCTTGCCATTCTCTCAGGATGGAATGGCTGCAATGCTTCTATCTTTTCACCAGTTCCTATAAATTTTATTGGTTTTCCACTTATTTTTCTTATTGAAAGTGCAGCTCCACCTCTTGAATCTCCATCCAACTTGGTTAATATTGCCCCAGATATCCCCACTTTTTCATGAAATGACTTAGTCAAGTCAGCGGCTTCTTGTCCAATCATAGAATCGACAACTAGTAAAACTTCATCTGGCTTTGTAACTTCTTTGATTCGAACCATTTCACTCATCATTGATTCATCTATTTGCAATCTTCCTGCGGTATCAACAATTAAGGTATCTACATTATTTGCGTTAGCATAACTCAAAGCATCCTTTGCTATTTCTTCAGGCTTGTTATTTTTTTCTTTCGCAGAGAAAACTTCTAAATCATACTGATTACCGATTGTCTTAAGTTGTTCAACAGCTGCAGGTCTATAAATATCAGCGGCCACTAATAAAACCTTTTTCTCTTTTTCCTTCAAATAAAGGCCTAACTTGCCTGTTGCTGTAGTTTTTCCAGCACCTTGCAATCCTGCCATCAAAATAACAGTAGGTGCGGTTTCTTTTTCGTTTAATGGGGAATTCTCATTTCCCATTATATTAATTAATTCTCTATTAACTACTTCAATAAATTTCTGTCCAGGATTAACACCTCTTACGACTTCTTCCCCAATAGCTTTATCTTTTACATCTGAAACAAATTCTTTAACCACCGATAAACTAACATCAGCATCTAATAAAGCTTTTTTTACTTGCTTTAAAGCATCATCAATATTATTTTCGCCAATTTTGGCTTCACCTCTTAAACCCTTAACGGCGTCTTCAAAGCGTGAAGAGAGTTCATCAAACATTATTAATACTTAATTTCTTTAAACATTATAGATGATACTAAAAGCTAGTCCTAAACACCACTTATGTAGTCAACTAATTTCCAGGAGTTATTTGAGTAACCTAAAATATATTTAACTTTCAAAAAAGGAGTAAAAGTTGTTTCATTTATCAATTCTCCATTTGTTTTTAATATTTTT
>QCVV01000047.1 GCA_003210235.1 Prochlorococcus sp. AG-686-O05
AATGCAGAATATATAGAAATTTTATTATTCGAGAAAGAAGATTCAGTTGCTCCTAAAACAATCTTCAAATTAGATCATATTCATAAGACTGGGTCTTACTGGCATGCTGAAATAAATAATCTCAAAGAGGGTTCAATCTATGCTTTTAGAGTAAAACAGAAGGATAATGAGCTAAATAAAAATTATTCTAAAACAGTTCTAATTGATCCTTGTTCAAGAGGCATTACTGGATGGGGTAAATACAAAAGAAAAAATGCGATCAACAATATAGATAACATGGATTGTTGTCTAAAAAGTATTGTTTGTGATAGAAAACTTTTTAATTTTAAAGATTTCCCTAGACCTAAACATTCATGGAAAGAAACTATCATTTATGAGTTGCATATCAAAGCATTTACTCAATCCTCTAATGATGAAGAAAGTTGTTTTGAAAAATTCCTAAAAAAAATTCCATATCTAAAAGAACTTGGTATAACAAGTATTGAATTACTTCCAGTATTTTGTTTCGACCCAAATGATTCTCCTAATGGATTAGAAAATTTCTGGGGATATAGTCCTATTAACTGGTTTACTCCACATTTTCAATATCTTTCGAATATTTCCGCCAAACAAAATAGAGAAGAATTTAGAAAGTTTGTGGAAGAATGCCATAAAGCAGACATTGAAGTTATTTTAGATGTGGTTTATAACCATACCTCTGAAGGTGATCATCAAGGTCCTGCTATATCTTGGAAAGGGATAGATGAAAATCTTTACTATTTCATCGATAAAGATAAAAATTATCAGGATGTCTCTGGATGTGGAAATACAATTGCAGCAAATAGAGGCTTAGTTAGAAAATTAATAATAGAGTCATTAAAGTGCTGGGTAAATGAATTAGGCGTTGATGGTTTTAGATTTGATTTAGGTATTGCCTTGTCTAGAGGTGAAGATCTCATCCCTCTTGATAATCCACCAATTTTTGAAGATATTGAATGTGAGCCTGAACTTGCCGATATCAAATTTATTAGTGAGCCTTGGGATTGTGGAGGATTATACAAATTAAACGATTTCCCATCTAAGAAAACATTTACATGGAATGGACATTTCAGAGATGACTTGAGAAGATTTTGGAAAGGAGATAAAGATACGGCTTGGAACATGAGTGACAAAATCAAAGGGAGTCCATCACATTACAAGGAAAATAATTTCCTACCTAAGTCTATAAATTTCATAACTTCTCACGATGGATTTACATTAAAAGATTTAGTTAGCTTTAACAAAAAACATAATTTCGCAAATAAAGAACAAAATAGAGATGGAGATAACCATAATAATTCTTGGAATCATGGGGTGGAAGGACCTACATCAGACTTATTAATTAAAAAATTAAGAAAGCGGCAACAAAAGAATTTACTTTTGAGTTTATTTCTTTCAAAAGGAGTCCCTATGTTGCTCATGGGTGATGAAATCGGAAGATCTCAAGGCGGT
This sequence comes from Prochlorococcus sp. AG-686-O05, assembly GCA_003210235.1. GTDB lineage: Bacteria > Cyanobacteriota > Cyanobacteriia > PCC-6307 > Cyanobiaceae > Prochlorococcus_A. Next base: position 1,471 of record QCVV01000047.1, read on the forward strand.
AATAATAATTCTTGGTGCCAAAACAATTCTTTGGGTTGGATGAATTGGGATGAAAATCAACAAGACTTAGAACTATTAAGTTATCTAAAATATTTAATAAAGATTAGAAAAAAATTTATTAATTTTTTTAATCCTATTTCTTCAGGAAATAAAAAAGAAATTGACAATTTAGTAAATTATTATTGGCATGGTGCAAAGTTAGAAAGTCCAGATTGGAGTAGTTGGTCACATACAGTTGCATTAAGCATTAATAAAGGTGAAAATAATCCTTTAATTTGGGCTGGCTTAAATGCATATTCAAGAAGTATTGATTTTCACCTACCAAAATCTAAAAGTAAATGGTTCAAAGTTATTGATACTAATCAGTCTGGAACTAATAAGCCTGTTCCCCTTTCAGATACTTTTATAAAAGTAAATAACAGAAGCTCTGTGTTAATTATTTCAGAGGAAGTATTTGGAACAAAAAATAATATAATCTAAAAGCGGGCGGCGGGAATCGAACCCGCATCTTCAGCTTGGAAGGCTGAGGTTTTACCACTAAACCACGCCCGCAATAAGTAATAGAATTACCATTGCAATAATACATTATCAAACAATCAACAAAGTATAAAGATTGGAAAATTCACACTCAAAAAATATAATCAGATCAAGAACTAGATTAATGTTCTCTTATGGACTTGGAGATGCAGGCACAGGCTTAGCTGCCACACAATTTGGCTTCTTCCTCTTTAGATTCTTTATTTGTTCGGCAGGTTTACCAGTTTTAATTGCAGGTTCATTACTAATGTTGATAAAAATATGGGATGCAATAAACGACCCATTAATAGGATGGTTAAGTGATAGGACAAAATCAAGATGGGGGCCGAGGATCCCTTGGATGCTTTTTGCTGCAGTGCCTCTTGGGCTTTCTTTGGCAGCAATTTGGTGGATACCCTCAGGTCCTGTAATAAACAAAACGATATATTATACTTTGATTTCAATAATAGTAATGACTGCTTATACGAGTATTAATCTTCCTTTTGCAGCTTTATCCACAGAAATCTCAGAAAAAACTTCAATAAGAACTAGATTAAATGCCGCTAGATTTACAGGCTCAATAATAGCGGGTTTAACTGGTTTAGTAATAGCTGGAGTGGTTTTAAATTCAGAAGGATTAGCTAATAACGAATATTTTTTAATGGGCAAAATTAGCGGTTTTATAGCGGTAATAACAACCTTAATCTCTTGCTGGGGACTAGCCCCATATGCTAAAAAAGCTAGGCGACCATCTGGGAAAGCGGAACCAATTAAACTTCAATTTAAAAGAATATTTAATAACAAAAAATTTCTCAAAGTAATTTCTCTATACATTTTACTTTGGTGTGCCTTGCAGTTAATGCAAACAGTCGCGTTAATTTATGTAGAGGATGTTCTTAATGTACCTTCAGAAATTGCTAACTGGGTTCCCATACCCTTCCAAATAAGTGCACTTGTAGGATTACAAATATGGGCAAAAGTTTCAAATAAGTTGAACAGAATAACAGCTTTAAACTATGGTGCAATTATTTGGATTGTTTCATGTACAGCAGCATTATTTTTACCTTCTTTATCAAAAGTTTCATCTTTAGAAGATGGCTTATTCTTTAATTTTAATAACCTTATTTTATTTGTAATTTTAATATTCATAATCTGTTTAATTGGTATAGGAGCTTCAACCGCGTACTTAATCCCTTGGTCACTACTTCCTGATGCAATAGATGAAGATCCAGAAAAACCAGCAGGCCTTTATACTGCTTGGATGGTTCTTATTCAGAAAATTGGCATTGGACTAAGTGTTCAAATATTAGGTTTATTACTATACGTATCTGGTTATCAATCATGCTTTGTGGACAATTCCAATTTAAATATTATTGAACAATCATCTTTAGCTCAATTAACCATTAGGTTATGTATTGGTTTTATACCTTCTTTATTAGTAATAATTGGACTATTTATAATGAGAAAGTGGGATCAAAAATTATTAACCAACTAATATAAAAACATGTATTATCCGAAGTTTTTTAAAAGACTTGTAAGCAGTCTCATAATTGGAGGGCAAGCAATTAATTATATATTTAAAGGAAAAATTTCAAAAAACGATCTTTTTGAACAGCTGATGGAAGCAGGTCCTGGAAGTTTACTAATTGTTTTAATAACAGGCATTGCGGCTGGCACTGTTTTTAATATTCAGGTAGCTTCGCAACTAACAAGCATGGGTGTTTCAAGTGAAATAGGGGGCTTACTAGCTGTTGGAATGGCAAGAGAAATGGCTCCTCTTCTAACTGCAACTTTAATGACTGGTAAAGTTGCTACTGCATATGCGGCTCAACTTGGAACAATGAAAGTTACTGAACAAATAGAAGCAATCACAATGTTAAGAACTGAACCAATTCAATATTTAGTAGTTCCTAGATTACTTTCCATGATAATCATGTCACCAATACAATGTCTTTTATTTTTATCAGTTTCCTTATGGAGTGGGCAAATCTGGAGCACAATTTTTTATAACGTTCCTCCCATTGTTTTTTGGACATCTGTTCGTTCTGGTAATGTAAGCTTAACCAGTTCAGACTTATCATCTATGATAATTAAATCCGTAGTTTTCGGATTACTAATATCAATTATTGCCTGTGGATACGGTCTTACTACTAATGGAGGTCCCAAAGAAGTAGGAACGAGTACAACAGGTGCAGTTGTAATGACTCTCGTTACTGTATCTTTAGTGGATGTAGTTTTAACACAAATATTATTTGGATAAATCAATGTTTAATACTAAATCAAAGATAAATGAGCCAGTAACCATCTCTCCATCGTTCCAATTACCAATAATCCTAATAGTTTTAAGTTTTATGCTCCTATTTTTAAATATTGGTTATTGGCCGACAATAGTATTTGCCTCTTTTAGCTTTTTCTTACTACTTCAATCATTCACTTTAAGAATAAAAATCACGAATGAAGATTTTGTAGTTTTGCAACTTGGCAAAGAAATAAGAACCTTTCCATTTAAAAATTGGATCTCTTGGAAATTCTTTTTTCCCATAATCCCTGGTATTTTCTACTTTAGAGAAAAGTCTAGCCCACATTTATTGCCTATACTGTTTAATCCAGAGCAACTAAAAAATGAACTTATAAAGAAAGTTGAATCTCTGGAAATTAAAAACCCTTAAAAATAAATTTTTGATTAACTACGAATTTAATTAAATGACTAATACTAAAGTTTCTAATAACAATCCTGAAAAGGAATCAATAATAAATAAATCAATTACAAAATCAAAAGACAATGAAATTATCAAAAATAAAGCAATTCAAAATAAGAGGGTAACTTCGGTAAGCAAAAAAACTAATAAATCTGTAGATGATATTTCAAATGAAATCTTTAGCGAGCTCATATCAAAAAAAATTTTATTAGTTAGAGAGATAAAAGATTTAGAAACAAAAAAAAATGCATTAGAAAAAGATATTGAATCAAATTTCAAGGGTCAATCAGATAATATCGCGAAGAGAGTGAAGGGATTCCAAGAATATTTAACGGGTTCTTTACAGAACCTTTCACAAAATGTGGAAAAACTAGAATTAGTTTCACAACCCATCGTTGTAAAGCCTTCCCCTCTTGATGAAAAGAATCAGGATTCAAACAAAAATGAATTAATTACAGTTCATGCATTATCTGAAACATTTAGACCAGATGAACAACTCATTAGAAGTTGTTTCTCAACTTTTAAAGAACAACCTGATTTTTATTCAGAGCCGTGGAAATTAAGACGAAGCCTTGACTCATCAGATATTGAAGTCATGGATGATTGGTTATTTAATATGGGTGGAAGGGGTTCCCTAGAGAGTAGGGGTTCGAGACAAAAAAATGCTTTATTATCTGCTGGATTAATAGCTATTCTTGGTGAATTATATGGTGACCAGTTTCAGACTCTAATATTAGCTTCTCAACCTGAGAGATTAGGAGAGTGGAGAAGAATTTTACAAGATTCCTTGGGTCTCACAAGGGATGATTTTGGACCTAATAGTGGCATTGTTCTTTTTGAAAGGCCCGAAGGCGTTATAGAAAGAGCTGATAGATTAGAGGCCAATGAAGAATTGCCATTTATTATTGTGGATGCAGCGGAAACATCTGTAGAAATACCAATTCTTCAATTTCCATTATGGCTTGCTTTCGCAGGTTCAAATGAGGAAATTTATGATGATCTGGAACTAAATTAACTTCTATGAATATTCTAATCATATTGATAAGCTATTTTTTAGGATCACTGCCAACAGGATTCTTATTTGGCAAATTTCTAAAAAATATTGATTTAAGACTAATAGGATCTGGATCAACCGGAGCAACAAATGTTTTAAGAAATGTGGGTAAATGGCCTGCTTTTTTTGTTTTTATTATTGATGTAGGCAAAGGTCTAATTGCTGTGAAGATTGCTCAACACTATACAAATCAAAACTCTTTTGAGGTTTTAGCAGGTATTTCTGCTATTACAGGACATATATGGCCAATATGGTTAAAAGGAAAAGGTGGGAAGGCAGTAGCTACTGGTTTAGGAATGTTTATTGCTCTTTCTTGGAAAGTAGGATTTGCATCACTGGGGATTTTTTTGATAATTCTTACAAAGTCTAAGATTGTCTCTTTATCAAGTATCTCAGCTGCAATTTTTTTACCACTTTTGATGTTTTTGGATATTGGAGTTACTAAACATCCTTACTTCTTGATTAGTTTATTTGTATCAATATTAGTAATTTGGAAGCATCGAACAAATATTAGAAGATTACTTAAAGGAGAAGAATCAAAGATAAATGACATTAATAAATAGAGTCACAGATGTCAATAAAAGCCTTATTGGGATCTTTGGCTTTAGTAATAGCTCTTCCAATAACCAACTTAGAAGCTCCATTCCTTATCGCTTCATGAGGATTCATTATTCTGTTTTGATCATCTTTTTTTTGAATCTTTGTCCTAATACCAGGTGTAATTAATTCGAAATTATTTTTATAAATTGATCTTAATATCTTTGCCTCCCATGGGGAACAAACGCATCCATCTAATCCAGCATTAAAAGATAACTTTGCAAGCCTGACAACATTATCCTCAATCGAGTTTACCCTATCAAGATCAGTTTGGAATTCTTCATTAGATAAGCTAGTTAAAACAGTTATCCCCACAACATAAGGTGCATTTACAGTCGCTATTTTTGCTCCTTCTAAAGATGCATTTTTTGATGCGGTGAGCGCTTTAGCACCTGCTGAAGCATGAATAGAGATAATATCAACTCCTAGTTTGGATACCTCATAGCAAGCAGCACTCATAGTATTTGGAATATCGTGAAATTTAAGATCTAAAAAAATTTTTTTATTTAAATCTTTCAAAATTTTAATTACACTTGGTCCGTTCCTTGTGAATAGTTCTAAACCAACTTTTACCCATTTAATGTTGGGACATCTATCTAGTAATAGTTTTGCTTGATGTATATCTAATCCGTCAATAGCCAATATTATTTTCTCTTCTGAATTAATTATTTTCATTTATTTTAAGTCTCAAACCTTTTAATTATTTTTTTGCCAATTTGCAAAATTTTACCGGATAAATCTTCTTTTGAATCAAAAACAAGATCTGGATTTACTAATTTATTACTATCAATTTTTACACCTCCACCTTTTATAGATCTTTTTGATTCGCTACTAGATTTAAATAAGTTTAATGAGCTTAACAAATAAAAAAACTTTACAGGAAAAACTATATCTTTTAAGGAAAGTATTGGAATCTCTCCAACTTTTTCTTTAAGTCCTAAAAAAAGTTTTTCACAATTAGATTGTGCTCTTAATGCTTCTTGATACCCATGGTATATAGATGTTACTTCCAAGGCCATGCGTCTTTGCAAATCTCGAGGATTATTTTCTTTAAGGAAAGGTAAATCTAATTCTGTAAGCAATTCAAAATAGGATGGAATAATATTATCCGGAACTTTTTCTAATTTTGAATACATCGATAGTGAATCCTCCCTCAAACCAACAGTATTCAATTCTGATTTACTCATTTTTTTAATTCCATCCAATCCAGTTAAAATTGGAAGCAATATTCCATATTGTGGTTCTTGTTTAAAGTGTCTTTGCAAATCTCTTCCTATTGCAATATTAAATTTCTGATCTGTGCCACCAAGTTCAATATCTGATTTCACTGCCACTGAATCATAGCCTTGAAGTAATGGGTATAGAAATTCATGTAATGCAATCGGGGTTTGAGAATTATATCTTTTATTAAATTCTTCCTTAGCAAGCATCTGACTGACAGTAGCGCTTCCCATTAATTCAATAATTGAATTTAAGTTAAGATTTTTTAACCACTCGCTGTTGTATCTAATTTCTATCCTATCTTTTGAATCAAAATCTAGAATAGAATCATCGGAGGATTTACCCATCCCAAGCTGATTTAAATATGTTTTAGAGTTTTCCTTAACCTCTTCTTCTGATAATTGAACTCTAGTTTTATTTTTTCCAGTTGGATCTCCTATTTGTGCAGTAAAGTCTCCAATTATTAGTACTGCAACATGACCATTATCTTGGAATGCTCTGAGTTTTCTAAATAATATACTATGACCAAGATGAATATCAGTTCCAGTTGGATCTATCCCAAGCTTCACCCTTAATTTTCTTTTATTTTTATTTGCATCATGAATTTTATATGCAAGTGTTTGTTCTGAATTTTTGAGTGGGAATGATTCCTCAATTCCCCTGATTAGCCATTTTGGTAATTCAAATTTATGTACCATAAAAAATTAAATTTTAGAAAATTAGGAGGATTGATCAAGTTCTTTCTTCATTCTTATCAAGGTTTTATTCATTTGATCGAACATTTGATCAGGAGTAATCCCAAACTGACTCAACTGCGTTTTTAATTGTTCTACAGTCATTTTAGCTTGAAAATCTTCTGACAATTCAAATCTTTTCATGAAAACTTTATAGCGATCCATAAGTGTCTCCATTTTTTTTATAAACAGTTTTTTCCCTTCTCTATCAAATTTTCCATAATCAGAACCAACCTTCATAAGTTCTTGATAATCTGTAAAAAGCTTCTTTGCTTCTTCTTGA
>QCVV01000048.1 GCA_003210235.1 Prochlorococcus sp. AG-686-O05
ATCCTCATCTGCGATGAAAGTGTAAATATGTTGGATGCATATGTGAAAGTTGAGATACTTGATTTACTTAGAAAGATACAAGAAAAAATGGATTTAACTATAATTTTTATTACTCATGATTTAGGAATTGCAAAGAAATTTTGTAATAGATTATTAGTAATGAATTATGGACAGATTATTGAAGAAGGCGATTCAGATACTGTTTTTTCTAATCCTAAGAATAATGTTACAAAAGCTTTAGTAAATAGCTCTTTAAACCTTAATTGATTTTTTTAAGACTCTCAATAATTTCTGAAATTCTTGAGGTAATTCTGCTTCAAATTTCATTTCTTCTCCATTTATAGGATGAAAAAGTCCTAGCTTTATAGCATGTAAAGCCTGACCATCCAATTTGCAAGGAAGCTTTTTACACCTTCCATATAAAGGATCACCAAGAATGGGGTGATTGATATGGGAACAATGAACCCTTATTTGATGAGTTCTTCCAGTATCTAATTTGAAGCTCATTAATGAATAATTACCTAATCTTTCTAATAATTTCCAATAAGTACATGCATATCTCCCGGAATTTTCATCAACTACCGCATATTTTAATCGATTTAGTTTATCTCTACCTATATGTCCAACAATTTTACCTTCTGAAGTATTTGGGACTCCATGAATTACCGCAATATAGTTTCTTGAAGCGATTTTTTCTTTTATTTGTATTTGAAGATTGACAAGTGATTCTTGGCTTTTTGCTACAACCATACAGCCAGAGGTGTCCTTATCTAATCTATGAACTATTCCAGGTCTTAACTTGCCATTTATTCCAGGTAAATCTTTACAGTGAAAAAGTAGTCCATTTACTAAGGTGCCTGATTTATGTCCTGGAGCTGGATGGACTATAAGTCCAGATTGTTTATTAATTACAATGATATGTTCATCTTCAAAAAGAATATTTAAGTTCATCTTTTCTGGCTTTAAATATATGAGAGGTTCTGGAGGAGGCATCCAAATTTGTATATTATCGCCTTTTTTTAGCGGGGTTTTAGCTTTTGCAGTTTTGTAGTTAACAAGAACTAATCCTGCGTTTATAAAATGTTGTATTCTTGCTCTACTCTGTTCAGGCCTCTTGCTTACTAGCCACCTATCGAGTCTCATAGGAAGGGACATTTCATAAGTAATTTCTATTAATTCACCTTCTCCTACTCCAAAAGAGTTTTTATTACTTGAGTTCATATTGGCACTTCCAAAGCAATCTTTCCTAGCATTTGATTACGATAATCTTCTAATAATTTGTGAGCCATTCTTCTTTTATCACCTGAGGTATGTTTCAAAGCTACAAGATCAATCCATTCATGAGGGTTATCAAAGTTCTTTAATATATCAACTCCATATCTATTAGATATCTTTGAAAGTGAAATATTCGCATTTTTATCTTCCTTTAATTTGAAAATTATTTTTATAAATTCAATCGCAACACTTTCTATTTCATAAGCAGCCTCTCCAATATCATCACAAAGAGCAAGATTCAGAGCCGATTTTTGATTTTCTAAATTAGGGGGTATAACACCGGGGGCATCAAGCAAATCTATTCCACTGTCTAATCTAATCCATCTAAGATTACGTGTTACTCCTGCTTTCCTAGCGCTTTCTACAACTTTTTTCTTGGCGATTCTATTTATTAATGCAGATTTTCCTACATTAGGAAAACCGAGTGTAAGTGCTCTGATCGGCCTAACCTTCATTCCTCTAGATAACCTTCTGTTGTCAATTGATAATCGGGATGCCTTAGCAGATTTACAAATATCTTTTATTCCTTTACCATTTTTTGCATCACACCAAAGAGGATATATATTATCTTTTTTAAACCACTTGTTCCAATTAGTTATAGTTTCTGTAGTTATCATGTCTGCACGATTTATCACAAGGATATGTTTTTTGTTTTTAATCCATTGATTAAGATGAGGATGACCTGTTGATAAAGGGATTCTTGCATCTCTAACTTCTATAACTAAATCGACTCTATTTATCACTTCAGTGAGCTTTTTTTCGGCTTTAGCAATATGGCCTGGGTACCATTGAATTTTAGGTATTTCCAATTGATTAAATCCAACAAGTTGTACGTGTATACCTTTTGATTCTTATCAATTTCAAAAGTAATTACATTTAATATTAATGTAAATATTAAATTTTTTTTATTTTTATAAATTTTACATTTCTACCTAATTTTTAAAATTTATTAAGGCATAAGTAACACTTAGTACTTTTTAACCCAATAAGCTCAAATTAACGTTAGGGTTTCATGGTAAAAATAGGATGTTTTAATGTCGAAGTTGTCTCTTTCCAGTCTTGATAAGTCTAAGTTAGAAGGAAAAAAAGTTCTTGTAAGGGTTGATTTTAATGTCCCATTAAATGAAAGTGGTCAGATTACTGATGATACTAGAATAAGAGCAGCAATTCCTACGATAAAATATCTTATAAATAATTCAGCAAAAGTTATATTAGCTGCTCATTTTGGAAGACCTAAAGGGAAAGTTAATGAGAAAATGAGATTAACCCCAGTTGCTGCTAGGCTAAGCGATATATTGGAACAAAAAGTTAATCTGACTGAAAGCTGTATTGGTGAAGAGGCTCTAGCTAAATCCAATAGTTTAAATAATGGGGATGTTTTATTACTAGAAAATGTTCGTTTTTATGTGGAGGAAGAAAAAAATGATTTAGATTTTGCTCAAAATTTAGCTTCTCATGCAGATATGTATGTTAATGATGCTTTTGGAGCTGCGCATAGAGCTCATGCTTCAACTCAAGGAGTTACTAAATTTTTAGAGCCTGCTGTTGCAGGATTTTTGTTAGAAAAAGAGTTGAAATATTTACAGGGCGCAATTGATGCTCCAAAACGTCCTCTTGCAGCAATAGTTGGAGGTTCTAAAGTAAGCAGCAAAATTGGAGTTTTGGATTCTCTTTTAGATAAGTGTGACAAAATTATTATTGGGGGAGGTATGATTTTTACTTTTTATAAGGCAAGAGGATTAGATGTTGGGAAGAGTCTTGTTGAGGAAGATAAACTTGAACTAGCACGAAATTTAGAGGCAAAAGCAAAAACTAAAGGGGTTGAGCTGCTATTACCATCTGATGTATTACTAGCAAATGAGTTTTCTCCTACTGCAGAAAGTAAAGTCTCTCAGATAGATTCAATAAGTGGTGATTGGATGGGCCTAGACATTGGGCCACAATCAATCAAGGTTTTTCAAAATGCTCTTGCCGAATGCAAAACAATTATTTGGAATGGTCCAATGGGTGTTTTTGAATTTGATAAATTTGCTGAAGGCACAAATGCAATAGCAACAACCCTGGCAGATTTAAGTTCTTTCTCTGAGGTTTGTACAATTATTGGTGGAGGAGATTCTGTAGCCGCAGTTGAGAAAGCTGGCTTGGCTGAAAAAATGTCACATATATCAACTGGTGGGGGGGCTAGTTTAGAGCTTTTAGAAGGTAAAACTTTACCTGGAGTGGCTGCTTTAAAAGACGCTTAAATTATATTTCTTCAACAATTTCAACGCTTTTAGTGAAAGAAATCGTTCCTTTCGGATGAGCTATAATACCTGACCATATTTGTCTAGATGGTTTTGATGATGCTCTAGTCTTTTTAAAAATACCTCCAGAGGCTAAAGGCTGAATATTAATTTCTTGTTTTAAATAAGATTCATCCTGGTGCGATATTATGCCTCCAGCTATAATTACATCACCAAGCGGTTCATTTAGAATAATATCGATATCATATTTTGTCCCAGTCAGAACTTTTTCAGGAATTCTAAAAATAATATCTATTTTGTTTTGGTCATTTCTAATAGTAGTTAATAAATTTTTTATATTTCCGTCATTTATTTTGTCGTTTTGAGTGGAAAATAAATACTTAAAATTAGATTCAAGAAAGTAAACTTCCCCATTAACTATTTTCTTTCCATTAACTTTAATATTAAATATTTTTTCTTTAGAGTTTACTCCGCTTAATCTTTGAATTTGCCATTTTGAATTAGGAAAATCTTTGATTATTTCCTTAAATTTTTCTTGAATTTTAAAGCTTTCATCTTCTTTAAAAATGGTTTTTATCAATTTTAAGTTTCGAGTATTTAATGCATTTTCAAGATTTTTTCTTATATCAACGTTTGTAATTTGGGTGATTGCTAATTTTGGGGAAATGAGATAAATAAATATATAGATAAATAATCCTAATTTTGCAAACAAATTTAAATTAAACATTTTCATAATTTTATTTTACTTATTTAATTTTTAATGTCTAAAAAAAGAAATAATTTATTAATTGCGGCAAGTGGCACTGGAGGTCATATTTTTCCTGCTTTAGCAGTCTCTAAAAAGGTTGAAAAAGATTGGAATATCCATTGGTTAGGTGTAAAAAAAAGACTCGATTCTGAATTTGTACCTAGAAAATATAATCTTTTGACTTTAAATTTGGAGACACCAAAAAAAAATATTTTTATAATATTTCAATATCTAAAAATTTTATTTTCAATTTTTAACATTTTAAAAATTCTTAAAGAAAAAAAAATTAATTTAGTCTTTACAACTGGCGGATATATTTCAGCACCAACAATTATTGCAGCAAAGTTACTTAAAATACCTGTGATCATACATGAATCAAATTTAATACCAGGCACGGTTACAAAATATTTTGGTTTTCTATGTGAATTTGTTCTTCTGGGCTTTAAAGATACAAATTTTTATTTAAAAAATTGCAAAACTATTTTCACTGGAACTCCCCTTAGGGAGGAGTTTTATGAAATTAATCCCTTACCAAAATGGGTCCCAAGAGGAAAAGGTCCTCTTCTAATTGTTATGGGAGGAAGTCAAGGTGCAATGATGATTAATGAAATTTTTTATGAATCTCTTGAATTTTTAATAAAACAAAATTTTCGAATAGTTCATATTGTTGGAGAAAATAACTTAGATAGTTCGGTACAAATAAAATCTAATAATTATGTTCAAAAGAAATTTACAAATCAAATTGCATCTTTGATGCAAAACTGTGACCTTGTAATATCGAGATCTGGATCAGGAACAATAAATGAACTTATACAAACTGGAAAACCATCAATTTTAATTCCATATCCTAATTCAAAGAATAATCACCAAGAAAAAAATGCAATGATTCTCTCTTCAATTGGGGCTGCAATTTTAATGAATCAAAATCAAATATCAAGATTATTTTTTGAAGAGACTTTGAAAAGAATTTTTAAATTTAAATTAAAAAAAGGAAAACCTAAATATGAAGTTTTAGATTTAATGAAAGAAAATATCAAAAATTTTTATTCATTAAAATCTACAAATGAGATTAAAAAATTAGTAAACTATTTCTTAAAGGAATTTTGAATTTCTCTACATAAAATTTTATTATTTTTTCTAGTCTGCAAACTTATCCTTGCCCAATTTTCATTAAGAAATCTAAATGAGGTGCATTCTCTAATTAATATACCTTTGTTTTCTAAATATTGAATATTTGAAGATAAGGAGAATTTACTTTCTATTAAAAAAAAGTTAGTTGAAGAATTATGTACTTTAAGATTTTTAATTTTCGACAATTCTTTATAAACCCAATTTTTCTCAGTATTTACCCAGTTATGAATCTTTGTTGTCCATTCCTCATAAAAAACTTTATTACTTAATAGTTCTATTCCAGCTTTTATAGCAAATGAATTTAATGGCCATGGGTCCCTTTTTATATTCCATTTTTTAAGTTTTTCAGATGAGCCAATAATATAACCTAATCTTAAACCTGCAATATTAAAGAGTTTTGTCAAACTCCTAATAACGAATAAATTATCATATGTTTTAGTGAGTGGAATTAAAGATTCTTTCTCGCCATTAGGTGTGATGGCTAAGAAAGCTTCATCGCAAATTACTAGTTTATATTTTTTTAGAATTATTTCTAAAGATTTTTTATTCCATAATTGACCCGTGGGGTTATGTGGGTTGGTTATCCAAAGAACATCACAAATTGGATTAAGTGGAAAGTTTTGGGGAAAACTATTACTCCAATTTTTTGGCAATTCTAAATAATCGAAGCTAGCGTTCCAGCAATTCAATGATCTTTCATAATCTACGAAGCCTGGACTTGGTATACAACTTGCTCCAAATTTGGAAGCTTCATAACCTGCCCAAGTTATTAATTCAGAAGCTCCATTACCTGGCAATACATTATCAGGTTTTATTTGATGAAATTCTCCAATTATTTCTCTCAAATTATTTAGATTCCTTTCAGGATAATATTGAAATCCTAGAGTTTTAATTTCTGAATACAAAACATCTAATAATTGCTTTGGGGGGGCAAAAGGAACTAATGAGGCACTTGAATCAATTATTTTAGATGGTAATAAATTTAATTTTTTTGCCTTAGTTAATATATTTCCTCCATGCTTGAAGTTTATATTATTCAAATTTTTGGTATTTAATTTATCCATAAATTATCTTAAATTTTATTCAATCCATTCTAAATTTGATCCAATAGCTTCTCTTACATTTGATAATTGGTGAATATTAATTTGTTTTATGATCCCATTAAGAATATTTGGGACTAATTGAGGACCCTTATATATCCATCCAGTATATATTTGCACTAAAGATGCTCCAGAACATATTCGTTCCCAAGCAGATTTCGGACTATCTATTCCACCTACCCCAATCAAGTTAATATTATTGTCAATATTGTGAATATGACTAATTATTTGATTTGCTTTTCGTTGAAGTGGTTTACCACTTAATCCCCCATTTTCCTCAGAAAGTAGTAGCCCTGTTTGCTTTATCTTTCTTTGTTCAAAACCTAATCTATCTAAACTAGTATTGGTAGCAATTATTCCATCAATATTCTCATCAAGTATTAGTTGGCATATATCTTCAATATCTTTAAAACTTAAATCTGGTGCAATTTTCACAAATAAAGGTGGACAATTATCTAAATTTTTAACTTCTCTAAGTAGTTCTTTAAGAAGAATAGGATCTTGCAACTTTCTAAGTCCTTCAGTATTAGGGGAACTTACATTTATAACTGCGTAATCACAATAAGGAATCAAAATTTTTAAAGATGTTAAATAATCTTCAGTAGCTTTAGATAAGCTTGTAATTTTAGATTTCCCAAAATTTATGCCAAAACAATTATTTTGTCTATTTTTTTTTAAATCAACATTTTGCTTTAAAAAGTTTTTAACAAGATTTTCGGCACCATTATTATTGAATCCCATTCTATTTAATGCTGCCTGCTCCTTAGCTAATCTAAATAATCTTGGTTTGGGATTCCCAGATTGAGCAAATTTAGTAACTGTACCAATTTCAGCAAAACCAAATCCAAAATCCTTCCAAATATTTGCAGCATTACCATTTTTATCAAAACCTGCAGCTAAACCTACTGGATTACAAAAATCTATCCCACATATTTTTTGATGTAATCTTTTATCGACAACACAAAATTCTTGATTTAAACTTTTTATTATTCTTGAAATTAAAGGCCAATTTCTATTATTTGAACTAAAAGTGAGAAGACTTAAGGATAAATTTGTAAGGAACTCTGCATCTATTCCGTCATCTTTTTTAAGGATAGGAGTTACCAAGTTCTCATAAATGTTATTAAATATTCCTTTTTGATCAATCATAAAAATATTAAAGATTAAGTATTAAGATTTTCTATTATCCAATATTTTTGATTTTTAGGAATTAATCTCCAATTACGCCATTCAAATAGTTCATATTTTTGAACGAGTTTATCACTTTCTTCTCCAAGTAATTCATTCAATTCACGAGAATTTAAGAAATATTTTTTTTCAGCAAATTGTTTAATTAATTCATTTTTGGAAAATAACTTTTGAATTTCATTAGGTTCTGTTTCTTTTGCAAAGTCTGTTGCTTTAAATGATTTTTTGACTTCACCAACTATCGGTATTCCTTTGCTATAGCTTGTGGCAATTAAATCAACTCTCTCATTCTGCTTATCCCCACTATGACCTTTTACGAATTCCATCACTAAGCCTTTTATTCTCAAATTATCTATTTTTTGCCATAAATCCAAATTTTGAACAGATTTACCTGCGCTTGTTTTCCATCCATTTCTCTTCCAATTGATGATCCATTTTGTATAGCCCTCAATAACATATTTACTATCAGTTCTTAATTTAAAGTTTTCTTTTAATTGAAAATTTTTTAACTTTTCGAGAGTTTTTATAGCTGCAGTGAGTTCCATCCTATTGTTCGTAGTATTTTCCTCTGAACCACCTATTTCTATTTCACTCTTATCATTAAAAATTATTAGACCTCCCCAACCCCCCGGACCTGGGTTTCCACTGCAAGCCCCATCCGTTGCAGCTTCAATTGCAATATTTTGAATGCTATTCATAATTTTAAAGCCGATATTAGATATGTCGGCTAGAAAAATTTTTACTCTATTTTAGTGTAACTTTACCACCAGCTTCTTCAATCTCTTTCTTTAAAGTTTCAGCATCTGCTTTTGCAATACCTT
>QCVV01000049.1 GCA_003210235.1 Prochlorococcus sp. AG-686-O05
TAAATGGCTATTATCTTCTAGAGATTGTTACGAGATAAGAGATCAACAGACTCAAATGGCGAAATCCCTTTTTGAATTAACCAAAGAATTTGGATATGAATATTTATATGAAAAAAATAAAAGTAGCTCTTGGTCCTTAGCATGGAGTTGGGCTTGCTTCTCTTTCCAAATAAATAGAATAGAAATGATCGAAAATTTTATATATGCATGGACAGCTAATCAACTAAGTGCTGCAATAAGACTGATACCAATGGGCGCAATAAAAGCACAATCTATCCAACTTGAGTTATTGGATTTAATCTCAGATGTTTCACAAGAAATTGTGGACAAAAATATCAATGATCTTTATGTTGGAAATATAAGCTTATCTATGGCTCAACAAAATCATAATGATCTATATACAAAACTTTTTCGAAATTAATTTATGAGTAGCAAATTAAGAGTTGGCGTTGCAGGACCAGTCGGTTCAGGTAAAACTGCCTTAATTGAAACTTTCTGCTTAGGTCTTAAAAAGAATTATCAAATAGCTGTAGTCACTAATGATATTTATACAAAAGAGGATGCCAATTTTCTTATAAATAAAGAGGTTTTAGAACAAGGAAGAATTGTCGGAGTAGAAACAGGTGGTTGTCCGCACACTGCAATTAGAGAAGATTGTTCTCTAAATAAAAATGCAGTAATAGATCTTGAAAACAAATATGCTCCGTTGGATTTTATTTTTGTAGAAAGTGGTGGAGACAACTTGGCTGCAAGTTTTAGTCCAGAACTAGTAGATTTATCTATTTATGTAATTGATGTATCTGCTGGAGATAAAATCCCGAGGAAAGGTGGTCCTGGGATTACAAGATCAGATCTGTTATTAATTAATAAAACAGATTTAGCTGATATGGTTGGTGCAAATTTAAATGTCATGCAAAATGACACTAATTTAATGAGAAGAGGTAAACCATGGTTTTTTACAAACCTTAGTTCAGGTATAGGAGTTGAAGAAGTTTTAAAGTATTTAACAGCTCAAATACCAAAGATTCAAAGTCAATAAAAAAATCTTTAGATTTATACAGGATTCAACAAATTGTAACCAAGACTACAAAACTAATTCCCACTCGTTAATAACTTTACTTTATCCCCAAAAGTGGGTCAATTACCTAATTTAAACGAATTCATGAGAATTTCAAGGCGTATTTTGGCAGGATTAGCTACTGCCTCACTTGCCGTAACCGTTACTTCCTGTGGAGGAGGTTCAGACACATCCGGAAGTTTCGATGATACTGTAACTGTCGGTATTTTACATTCCCTTTCAGGAACAATGGCTATATCTGAATCAACTCTTGTTGATACTGAAAAAATGGCTATTAAGGAAATCAACGCAGCCGGCGGTGTTACCGTTGGCGGAAAAAGTTACAAAATCGATTACATCGTTGAAGATGGAGCGTCCGACTGGCCAACTTTTGCTGAGAAGTCCAAAAAGTTAATCGACCAGGATGGAGTTCCTGTTGTCTTTGGTGGATGGACATCTGCTAGTAGAAAAGCAATGCTTCCTGTGTATGAATCAAAAGACGCATTCCTTTACTACCCTATTCAATATGAGGCACAGGAATGTTCAAATAACATTTTCTACACTGGGGCTTCACCGAACCAACAATCAGAGCCAGCAACTGATTTTATGTATAAGAGATCTCCTGCAGCTGGAAAACCATTTTTCTTAGTTGGTTCTGACTACGTCTTCCCAAGAACTTCAAATACTATTACCAAAGAACAACTTAAATCACTTGGAGGAAAAGTTGTAGGTGAAGATTACTTACCTCTAGGAAATACTGAAGTTGCTCCAATCATTTCTAAGATTAAGAAAGCCTTGGCACCATCTGGTGGTGGCGTAATTATCAACACACTTAATGGTGACCAAAACGTTGCTTTCTTTAAACAAATTCAGGATGCTGGGATTACTCCAAGTAATGGATATTATGTAATGAACTATTCTATTGCAGAGGAAGAAATCAGTACTATTGGTCCTGAATTTTTAGAAGGTCATTATGGTGCATGGAACTATATGATGTCTATCGACACTCCTGAATCAAAGAAATTTGCAGCTGACTTTAAAGCTCTATATGGTAGTGACAGAGTAGTTGCTGATCCACAAGAGTCTGCTTACAACATGGTTTATTTATGGAAACAAGCAGTAGAAGATGCAGGAACATTTGAGAACAGTGCTGTTAGAGAAGCTCTAGTAGGTCAAACATTCAACGCTCCTCAAGGACCAGTTGAAGTTATGCCAAATCATCACCTTGCTCAAACAGTAAGAATTGGTTTAATCAAGCCAGAAGGTGGATTTGAGATTCTTGAAGAAACTGATGGAGTTGTGTTCCCACAAGCATGGAACCAATTTGAACCTAGTTCAAAAGGTTATGCATGTGACTGGACAGACCCATCTAAAGGAGAAAGATATAAGCTTTGAAATCAAAGCTTATTCTAAAGAGAAGAGGAGGCTTAATGCCTCCTCTTCTTATATCCACTTAAATTTTCTTCTTATTAAAATTGGAATTGCTTCTTGATAGTTTATTCAACGGTGTAGCGATCGGATCAGTTTTACTAGTAGCTGCTTTGGGCTTAGCTATTGTATTTGGTTTGATGGGTGTAATAAATCTTGCTCATGGAGAACTAATGATGCTTGGTGCTTACACAACATATGTAACTCAATTGATTTTCAAACTCCCAATATTAAAAGCCTATTACAACGCATACGTTATAGTTTCTATCTTTTTTGCTTTTATTGTAAGTGGAGTAGTAGGAATACTTTTAGAAAAAACTGTAATTAGAAAGTTATACGGAAATCCATTAGAGACTTTACTTGCAACATGGGGAGTAAGCCTAATTCTTCAACAGTTTGTCCGCAGTGTTCCATTAGCTTATGGAACAGGACTTGTAATAAGTCTCATAATAGGTTTATTTCTACCAACAGTATTTTCATCAAAATTAAAAGAGTCTATAAACTTTAAATATGTAAAATTTAGTTCATGGATATTTGCAGCTTTAGCAGGAGTTCTCTCCGGTAATTTAATTTCATCTTCAGTTAGCAAATTAAGTCGAGCTAGCGCAAGGAATGTTGATGTCACTGCTCCAGCATGGATGAGGGGTCAGGTTGAAATTCTTGGAACAGCGTTCCCAAAAACAAGATTAATGATAATAATAATTACGTTAATATCTGTAATTGCAATAACATTATTTTTAAATCAAAGTGCTTGGGGTATGAGGATAAGAGCAGTAACTCAAAATAGAGAAATGAGTGACTGTCTCGGAATTTCAACAGAAAAAGTGGATATTCTTACTTTTGGAATTGGTTCTGGATTGGCAGGTGTAGCAGGAGTTGCTGTATCTCTTTTGGGGTCTGTTGGACCTAATGTTGGAGGTAATTATATAGTTGGATGTTTTATGGTTGTAGTTTTAGGAGGTGTAGGGAACCTATTGGGTACAATTTTCGCCTCTTTTGGAATAGGAATATTGACTGATTTAATTGGAGCTGGTCGCCTTTTATCAATATGGCCTGATATGCCACTACCTCTATCTAATACAATAAATTTCTTTGCAACTACCAGTATGGCTAGAGTTATGATTTTTGCATTAATAGTAATATTCTTGCAATTCAAACCTACTGGTTTATTCCCCCAGAAAGGAAGGATGGTTGAGAGTTAATGGAATTTAAAAATTTAAAACTAAGCAAAAAAACAATTTTTGTTACTTGGGTTCTGATTATTGCTTTTATTATCGCAGCTCCATCAATTCTTCCTGTTTTCAGATTGAATCTTCTTGGTAGATATTTATCATTAGCTATTGTTGCTTTGGGTGTAGATCTAATTTGGGGATTTACTGGTTTATTGAGTCTTGGACAAGGTATATTTTTTGCTCTTGGGGGTTACTGTGCAGCAATGTATCTACAGATATCAAGCTCTTCTGAATTTCCAAATAATATTCCAGAATTCTTTGGACTTTACGGCGTAGATAATTTACCTTTCTTCTGGGAACCATTTAGATCTCCAATCTTTAGTTTATTTGCAATTTGGGTTATACCTGCATTAGTAGCAGGTATACTTGGATTTCTTGTTTTTAGAAACAGAATAAAAGGTGTGTATTTTTCGATACTTACCCAAGCTGCTCTATTAGTATTCTTTAATTTCTTTAACGGACAACAAAAACTTATTAATGGTACAAACGGATTAAAAACTGATGTAACTCAACTTTTTGGACAAATGGTTGGTTCAGAATCTATTCAAAGAATGTTTTTTTGGTTTACAGCCTTATTAGTTATTGCAGCATGGTTTTTTTCAAAATGGGTAGTAAAAGGAAGATTTGGGAATATACTTATAGGGATTAGAGATGACGAGCCAAGAGTTAGATTCACAGGTTACAATCCTGTCTTATTTAAAACAATAATATTTTCTATAGCTGGTGGTTTAGCAGGAATATCTGGAGCTTTGTATACTGTCCAATCAGGAATAGTGTCCCCTCAATTTATGACAGTACCATTTTCAATAGAAATGGTTATTTGGGTTGCAGTGGGAGGAAGAGGAACTTTATTGGGAGCAATACTTGGAGCAGTCTTTATAAATTATGCAAAAAGTTTAGTAAGTGAAGCTTTACCGGCAAGCTGGATGTTTATTCAAGGTGGATTATTTATTCTAGTAGTTACAGCATTACCAGAAGGTGTTTTAGGATGGGTACAAGGAGAGGGACCAAGAAATCTGCTTCAAAGACTTGGTCTGAAAAGGAAAATAGAAACATACCCAAGCCTAGAAATTAAAAATGAAACGGAGGTATTAAAAAATGAATAAGAAAAATAATTCCCTTTTAAGTTTGGAAAATATAACTGTTAGTTTTGAAGGGTTTCTAGCATTAAATGATCTTAACTTAAATTTAAAAAATGATCAATTAGAAGAAATAGAACATTTAATGAAAGTTATAAACTTATCTAATAAAATCAATTCAAAAGCAGGTGCTTTATCACATGGTCAAAAACAATGGTTAGAAATAGCAATGTTACTAGGTCAAAAACCCGATTTAATGCTCGTTGATGAACCTGTTGCAGGTCTTACAGATGAGGAAACTGATTTGACAGCAGATTTATTAAAATCATTATCTGGAGAAAATACTGTGGTAGTTATAGATCACGACATGGAATTCATAAGAAGACTTGAAAGTAATGTTTCAGTTTTAAATCAGGGAACAGTATTATGCGAAGGTACAATGGATATTATTCAAAATGACCAAAGGGTAATTGATGTTTATTTAGGAAGACCGGAGGAATAAATATGAAGAATCTACTAGAAGTAAAATCATTAAATACTTATTATGGAGAAAGTCATATCCTCAGAGATGTAGATTTAAACCTTAAATCTGGAGAAATGATCTGTTTAATAGGTAGAAATGGAGTGGGGAAAACTACTTTATTAAAATCATTAATAGGACTATTAAAGGCAAAGAAAGGAGAAATAAACTTTATTGGAGAGAATATAAATAGAAAGGCTCCACACCAAAGAGCTAGAAAAGGAATGGCATATGTTCCTCAAGGAAGAGAAATAATATCTTATTTAACGGTTGAAGAAAACCTAATGTTGGGAATGGAATCGCTTCCTGGAGGGTTATCAAAAAATAATAATATTGATACAAGTATCTATGATTTGTTTCCTATTTTAAAGGACTTTCTATCAAGAAAAGGAGGTGATCTAAGTGGGGGGCAACAACAACAACTTGCAATTGCTAGAGCACTATTAGGTAAACCAAAACTATTATTATTAGACGAACCTACTGAAGGTATTCAACCAAATATAGTATTAGATATTGAAAAAGCTATTAATCTCATAATCAAAGAAACTGGTATCGGAGTTTTATTAGTTGAACAACACTTACACTTTGTGAGGCAGGCAAGTAGATATTATGCAATGCAAAGGGGAGGAATTGTTGCAAGTGGACGTACAAGTGAATTAAGCCAAACAGTTATTGATAAATTTTTAAGTGTATAGAATTAAAACTTTCAAATATCTATAATTTAAATATCACTTTTCGCACCTTATTAAATCTATACTATTAGGATGTGCATTTATATATTTATTAAACTCCATAGCTAACGTTCTTGCTTCATAAGCATCTAATGCATAAAAACAATTTTCTAATCTAAGATTTTGAAAGTCTCGATAATGAACAGTATATGGTTTTAAAAAAGGCTTGTTATTCATGAAATTTTAAATAGTTAAATACTATTTCTTTAGATACTTTAACCATGCATAAGTTATTTAATTAAAGGAATAGGTTTTGTTGCTTTCAATATATAAATGATCAAATAGTTATAAAAAGTATTAAAAAATTTTAAGTTAAAGTTTAGTTTTTTTGTTTTTTCTACTACTTGTTTGTTTACCTTCAATTAAGAAAACAAATTTTGATAATATTCCACCAAAGAAAGGAACCCATAATTTTTCATAAAAATATTTCATAATAAAGAACTATTAAGCAACACTAATCATTTCTGCACTATCTATATTCTTTAATGATTCTAGATCTATAGAATTAAAAAGATATTGCATCAAAAGAAGATCAAGCTCATTATTCAATAAATTAACCTCCGAAGAAAGTAGATCATCAATAAAATAATCAAAAGTTTCCAAATCTTTATTCATGAAAATAATCTATAATTTTAGATAATATTAACTATATAAAATATAAAAGCGAATAAAATTTTAAAATCAAAATACTACTAATGTACTTTTATTAGACATATCTAATTTTTGAAGTTTTAGGGAATTTTATAAATCCTTTTGAATAATAAATTTAAAATCAATACGAACTATTAAGCCAACAAGGATTAATAAAATTCCTAAATATGAATTTAAAGAAAGAACCAAATTAATAAATTTTACTTAAATTTATATTAGCCTATGAAATCAAATCATCAAATCTCTGATTTAAACTCAGTTAAATAAAAATAATTTATAAGCATTTATAATAAATTAACGAATAAAATATAAATATAAATTAAAGTTGAAAAAAATTTCACTCTATATGCAGGAATTTTTACAAAGAGATCTTAGTTCAAGCTTATTATCAATTTCAGTATTATTGGGATGGCTAGGCATAAGTTTTGTTTTCCTAAGAATATTAGCGATAATAATAAAAAAAATATTAGAAGCCGTATTCAAAAACTCTAATCCATAATTATCAAAATTAATATTTAATCCTTTATCACAATTACAAAAATTAAATAGGTATAATGACTTATAAATGACAATCTTAGATAAAGTAAAAATAGGAAACTCGGTTAAAGTTAATCTAGAGCTTTCAAAAGATAGATTAACTAAAGAGACCATTGAAGCAATAAACATTTCATCAGTATGCACTATAAATGATTTCAAAATCACTGATGGTATGGGTATAGGTGTAATAGTAAACTTATCAAATGGGAAAGATGAGTGGTTTTTTGAGAATGAAATTCAAAATATCTGCATAACAAATCCAGGAATTACGTTTGTATTGTTTCCAGATAGGATATTTGCTGGAAAATCAATTAGGTAAGGGAATGGGGTTATGTATATCCATGATTTTACATATTCTGGGAATGATATTACTGGAGCTAAAAGTCCTGAAAGGAATAGAGTTGGGATAAATAACAACCTTTCTATTGAAGAAGCCTTCTCTGTCCAAAAACAAAAGCAAGCAATTATTGATTGAATCAGAAATTGAATTAGAAAAGAAAAAAAAGTAGAAAGACAGGATAGTAAAAATAGACCTAAGCTTGGTATCCATATACTTTCTGGATTTATTAGAAAAAAAATTAACGAAATTATTATTGCAAAAGGGAAGCGTGTAATTTGTTCAGCTATGTGTTGAGCAAAGTATCTAAAAAATGGGTTTAAGGGCTGCATCATATATGGAGAAATTTTGCCTAAGAGAGCGTCTTCTTCAAAAGTAAAGACAACCCACACTACAGAAAATTGCCTTACAAAGAACGCACTCAAAAAATATCTTGAGAGCATTACATTACTTAAGTTAATAGATTCGTTTAAGTTATTATTTGTCCAAATATTTAGCATGAAAAAAGGAATTATTCCTGATATTGCCCATAAGGCTATTTCTACTCTGTATTCCAACATATTGGAGTACTGTACTTTTAATAA
>QCVV01000050.1 GCA_003210235.1 Prochlorococcus sp. AG-686-O05
ATTCACCATTTCTTACTCGCCAAAGCAAATCTATTAAACAGTGGTTTTGCTTACTTACAAAAATTCCTACATTTGGTATTTCATCTGAATAATTAATATTAAATTTG
The DNA here is from genome assembly GCA_003210235.1 of Prochlorococcus sp. AG-686-O05. GTDB lineage: Bacteria > Cyanobacteriota > Cyanobacteriia > PCC-6307 > Cyanobiaceae > Prochlorococcus_A. The sequence continues at coordinate 108 of QCVV01000050.1, forward strand.
CCATTTATATCTATTGCAATTTTTTCAAATTGCTCATAAATTTCAGATTTATTAATTGATAAATGATTTATATCCCATTCAATTCTACTCAAAAACAATCCTGCATCTTGATCTGTATGATGGTCTGAATGCTTTATATTGCCGCCATAATTAGATATCCAACTAGTTAGTTGACAAACCAATCCAGGACGATCAGGACATACAGTTCTTAAAATGATTGATGGTTTTTCCAAAAGAAATCTAAATTATTTAATCTTTTGATTAATTACTTATAATATATCAATGGAAGGAATAAAGAAGAATTTTAAAAATTCTCATATATTAATTATAGGATCAGGAATTATTGGAAAATTTAGCGCATTAGAGCTATCTAAACAAGGTTTTAAGATAACTATTGTAGATCCACAAAAAAGTAAAAATGGTAGTAGTGCAGCATTAGGTCTCCTGATGGGTAATATGTATCAAAAAAGTAAAGGCAGAAGTTGGGAACTGAGAAAAAAAAGCAATGAATTATGGCCAAAATGGATAAAATTTCTTCAGAAATATAATAAAACCTTAAAAATTGACAAACCATTAATCCAACTAACAACAAAACAAGAAAGTTTTGAAAAACTAAGTAAGTTTATTTCTCATCATCCAATGCGTGATTTAAAAGTTTTAGAACGAGATTCCACCATTATTCAAAACATTAATAAAATATTTACAATAGATAATCTATGTGGAATCATCTCTAATCAAGACGGAAGAATTGATCCTATTTCATTATTAAAAACATTAAATATTTTCCTAAAAGATGAAAAGATTAACTTTATTAATGAAGAAATAGTAAAAATAAAAAAATTGAAAAATCAATGGATTTCTACATGCAGCAATAAACTTGAAATTGCAAGTGATGTCGTTGTTTTATGCAACTCTCTTGATGCTATTAAATTAATTGACTTAAATTGTCATAACATAAAGTTAAAACCTGTTTTAGGTCAGGCCATGGAAATTTCTATCCATGAAAAAGGTATTAATTTACTATCTCTTCCCAAACATTTCAACATCAATGGTAAAAATTTTCTTCGGACAAATAAAAACAAGCTAATTATTGGATCTACCGACGAATATGATATTCAACCAAAAGAAAATACCTTTGAAGAGCTTACAGATTTCCTAGAAAATAAACCGCAGTGGCTGAATAAAAATAATGTAACTAATAAATGGTTTGGTATAAGGTCTCGCCCAGAAGGTGAACCATCACCAATATTAAAGAGTTTAGAAAAAGGATTAATTTTATGTACTGGTTTTTATAAAAATGGAATATTACTTGCCCCTGCTTGCTCTAATTGGATATCAACTGAAATTGAAAATCATCTTCTTTAATCTTTTGTCTCTGTAAAATCTGCATCAATAACGTCATCATCACTACCTTTATCATTAGATGATTCATTTGAATCGGGACTACCTGGAGTTGGAGGCTGATTACCTGGCTGCTGATATACAGAGGATCCTATTGCATAAAGTTCTTGTTGAAGTTCTTCTAACAATTTCTTCATGGATTCATAATCTTCTTTTGAAGTTGCTTCTTTTAATGCTTTACTTTTTTCTTCTACCTTAGTTTTAGCGGAAGCATCAACCTTATCACCAAGTTCTCCTAACTGTTTTTCTGTTTGATAAACAAGAGTTTCAGCTTGATTCTTTAAATCAATTTTCTCTCTTTTGTCTTTGTCAACAGAAGCGTTTGATTCTGCATCTTTAACCATTTTATCAACCTCGTTATCTGAAAGAGTTGAGGCACCTGTAATGGAAATGGATTGTTCCTTACCGCTTCCTTTATCTTTTGCGGTAACACTTAAAATTCCATTTGCATCAATATCAAATGTCACTTCTATTTGCGGAACACCTCTTGGAGCAGAGGGAATACCATCAAGTCTAAAGGTTCCTAAACTTTTATTATCTGAAGCCATTTCTCTTTCACCCTGCAAAACATGAATCTCAACATTAGTTTGACCATCAACAGCAGTTGAATATGTCTCAGATTTTTTTGTTGGGACTGTTGTATTTCGAGTAATCATTTTTGTCATTACTCCCCCCAATGTCTCTACACCAAGAGATAACGGAGTAACGTCTAGCAACAATATATCTTTAACTTCACCCGCTAAAACTCCTCCTTGTATAGCTGCACCCACAGCTACGACCTCATCTGGATTTACAGTTTGATTAGGATCTTTACCAGTAACTCTCTTGACTAATTCTTGAACAGCGGGCATTCTTGTTGAACCACCAACCATAACTATTTCATCAATCTCTCCTGTAGATAGTTTGGCATCCTTTAGAGCTTGCTCTACAGGAACTCTACATCTATCGATTAACTTAGAAGCAAGCTCTTCAAAATTAGCTCTAGTGAGGTTTAAATCAAGATGTTTTGGGCCTTCTGGAGTAGCAGTTATGAAAGGTAAGTTAATTTCACTTTGAGTGGCGTTTGAAAGTTCAATTTTTGCCTTTTCAGCGGCTTCTGTAAGACGTTGCAAAGCTTGTTTGTCCTGTCTTAAATCAATACCTTCATTACTTTTAAAAATACTTGCTAAATGATCAACAATGCATCTATCAAAATCATCGCCTCCTAAATGAGTATCACCAGAAGTTGATAGGACCTCGAAAACGCCATCTCCAACTTCTAAAACTGAAACATCAAAAGTTCCACCGCCTAAATCAAAAACTAGTATTCTTTCATTACTTTTTTTGTCTAATCCATAAGCTAAGGCAGCTGCTGTAGGCTCATTTATTATCCTTAAAACTTCAAGCCCTGCTATCTTGCCTGCATCTTTTGTAGCCTGTCTTTGAGAATCATTAAAGTAAGCCGGAACAGTTATGACAGCTTGAGTGATATTTTCCCCTAAATATTTGCCTGCATCTTCAGAAAGTTTTCTTAAAACCTGAGCACTTACTTCTTCAGGAGAAAATTGTTTATCTAAAATTGGACATTTTAATTTTACATTTGAGCCAGCCTTTTCAATACCATAACTGACATCTTTTGATTCCTCATTTACCTCATCAACTCTTCGACCAACGAAACGCTTGGCCGAGTAAAAAGTATTTTCAGGGTTCATAACAGCTTGTCGCTTTGCTATCTGCCCAACTAGCTGATCTTGATTCTTTGTGTATGCAACAACAGATGGTGTAGTTCTGAAACCCTCTGCATTTGCTATTACAGTGGGCTTACCACCTTCCATAACAGCAACACAACTATTAGTTGTCCCTAAATCGATTCCAACAACCTTCCCCATGGGTAGATACTCTCTTTAATATTCTCCATAATCGGTCATTGACGACATTATTGTTACTCTGAAACGAGGTGTGGTTCCCGAACAGATTACAATTTTTCTGCAAAACTCTCTTAAATAATGATTACAAGTAAAACATCATTTCTTGCTTTGATTGGAAATCCAGTAAGTCATTCTTTATCTCCAATTATGCAAAATGCAGCTATTCAATATTTAGGCCTCGATTTAATTTATATGGCTATTCCTTGTAAAAATGAAGACTTAGAAATAGTTATTAATTCTTTAAAAAAAATGAATTGTAAAGGCCTGAACATTACAATCCCTTTTAAACAAACAGTATTTAATATTTGTAGTGAAATATCTCCAGTTGCAAAAAAAGTAAAGGCTATTAATACCCTTAAATTGAATGACAATAAAGATTGGATTGGAACAAATACCGATATTTATGGATTTATATATCCTTTAAAAAACCTTAATTTAGTAAAAAAGAGTTCATTAATTTTAGGCTCTGGAGGTGCAGCAAGATCAGTAATCCAAGGTCTAATAGAATTAAAATTATCAAAAATTACGATTATTTCTCGAAATAAAAACTCTTTAAATGAGTTAATTACCAATTTTAAAAATGAGATCGAAATAAAAGGTTTGCTTAATACTGATAACGAAATTGATAATTCAATTCAAGAAACTGATTTAATAATTAATACAACTCCGGTAGGAATGAGCAACACTGAAAATGATGATGTAATACCTTTTGGTAAAAGTTTTTGGAATTCTATAAACTCAAAGACAATTGTTTATGATCTAATTTATAATCCTTCCCCTACTCCGTTCCTAAAATTTTGCGATAAAAAAGGATGTATGACTATAGATGGTACAAAAATGTTAATTGCTCAAGGAGCAAAATCATTATCATTCTGGACAAACGGATTAGAAGTACCTTTTGATGTTATGCATGATGCATTAAAAAAATATCTTTAATCAAATAAATATCATTTATAAAGAATTTGACCCTGATAATGTATCCTAAGAGATGAACAGACGCTCATTAAGCAAATTCTGAGCCAAAGACCTTGTCTGAAATTATGACTAATCAACTTTATTACGAAACAATGTATATCCTTCGTCCTGATATAGCGGAGGATGAAGTAACTAATCACATAAATAAATATAATAATCTTCTTGAGGAATTAGGAGGTACAATCCTAGATAGTCAAATGAGAGGTAAAAGGAGATTAGCTTATCAAATAGCAAAACATAGAGAAGGAATTTATGTTCAATTAAGTCATCAAGGTGATGGCCAACATATTTTCAAAATAGAAAAAGCGATGCGTTTAAGTGAAGATGTTATTAGATATTTAACAGTAAAACAAGAAGGGCCTTTACCAACGCCAAGATCTTCAAGTAAAGGATCTAACCCATCAGAAAAAAAAGAAGTTGAGAATAATGATTCAACTAATAATTCAGAACCTAAACAAAACGAAACTAATGATAAAAAGACAGCAACTTCTGAATCTCCAACTCCTCAAGTTAAAGATTCTCAAGAGACTTGAATCTTAATTATTCTTTTTTGAATTTAATTCTGCCCATATTTTATTAGACATCCCCCACATATAAATAAATCCTTCTGCTTGTTTGTGATTAAAAATATCATCTTTACTATAAGTTGCCAAATCTTCTCTGTAAAGAGAGTTTTTTTCAGAAGAACGACCAATTACTATTGCATTGCCCTTATGTAATCTTATTTTCACCTTACCATTTACAGACGCTTGAGTGGAATCAATAAAACTATCCAATGCTTGCTTAAGAGGACCAAACCAAAATCCCTGATAAACTAATTGACCCCATTTTTTTTCTACTAAACTTTTAAAATCTATTACATCCGGATTTAATGTTATGCTTTCTAATTCTTTATGAGCTTTTATAAGAAGTAAAAGGCCAGGGGCCTCATAGATTTCTCTACTTTTAATACCCACAACTCTATCTTCGATCATATCTATTCTTCCAAAGCCGTGTTCTCCAGCTAAAGAATTAGCCTTTTGAATAATTTCTACAGGGCTTAAAAATTCATTTCCTATTGCAATAGGAAATCCATTATGAAATAGAATTTCTATATCTTTTGGAGAATTTGGTGCGTCATTAATAGATGAAGTCATAGCAAAAACATCATCATTTGGTTCTTGCATTGGATCTTCCAATAAACCAGCTTCAATACTGCGACCAAGAATGTTTACGTCAATCGAATAAGGTGACTTCTTAGAAACAGGAGTAGGAATTCCAAATTTTTCTCCATATAAAATAGCTTCTTCTCTACTCATCTTCCATTCTCTGGCAGGTGTAATTATCTTTAAATCAGGTCCTAAAGCGTGAATAGCTAAATCAAACCTTACTTGATCATTTCCTTTTCCCGTACAACCGTGGGCCACTGCATTAGCATTTAATTCTCTTGCCAAATTTACAAGATTTTCAGCTATTAAGGGTCTGGCCAAAGCAGTTGATAAAGGATACTTTTCTCCATAAAGTGCATTTGCTCTAATGGCAGGAAAGGCGTACTTTTCTACAAAATTATTAACTAAATTACCAATCACAGATTTTGTCGCACCTGAGTTTAAGGCTTTTTGTCTAATACCCTCTAAGTCGTCTCCTTGCCCAAGATCAGCTACAAAAGTTACAACTTCTGAGATTCCATATTCATTTTTTAAATATGGAATACAAACACTAGTATCAACCCCACCAGAATAAGCAAGAACGACTTTTTTTACCTGCTGCATTAAAATTTACCTCCAGTGAAGAAATCTGAAATCTTAATTGCTTTCAGCTTTCAAAATTTTATTAAAAACTAATATTATTGTAACTACAAACGCTGGACCAAAAACTAGTAAAAGGACAAGATAATTATTAATTAATAAAACATCTGGCTTTAAAAAGCCATAGTATTTAAAAAAAATAGCTAACAATACTGAAATTGGCCAAATTAAAAAATATTTTAAATTTTCTTTACCAAACAAAATTTTTCAAGTGCATGTTTATGTATTATGGTATAAAAGTGAAAAATTTTTAAATGGATTCTAATAAACTCAAAATTAGACTAAATGAAATTGCTGAAGTAAACCCAGCCTTAACTTGTTACCACAGAGAAGACCCTGCTCCTGTATTACCATTAAGAGAAGAACCTGACTTACTATCTTGGCTAGAAGAAACAGGTAGACTTGTAAATGAAAAGGATGGAGATTCTCAAGAGATAAGCACAATAGAAGAAGAAGAACTCTCAGCTTTAATGGGAGAAAAAGAAGATTATAAAACCGAAGAAGATTCTTCAGATGATGATTGGGAAGAATAAATCACTAACTTTTACATCATTATTCTTTTTAATTTTAATTTCTTTAATAGTAAATTCTTACATTTTCAAAAGTTTACTAATAATTAATATTTTTCTAATATTTAGTTCAATTTCCTTAGTAGTAACAAAATACGGTTTAAAAATAACAACACAGTTAAATTTACTACAAAATATAAGAGATGAAGGTCCATCTCTTCATTTAAAAAAAAATAATACTCCTACTATGGGCGGAATATTTATTATTTTACCCTTTCTATTACTACTTTTAATAGTTAATAATAGCTTTGACTTTGTTGGTATATCTCTGTTATTTTTTTGTACTTTAAGTTTTTTTATTATAGGATTTTTAGACGATTATTTAAGTATTACAAAGAAAAAGAATACAGGATTAAAGTCTAATGAAAAATTTATATTACAAGCTTTAATTTCAATATTATTTATCATATACGCAAGTCAAAGCAATTATATAAGTCCTTTGATCGCTGTATCTAACAGTTGGAGTATAGATACAAGTATATTAATTTTTCCTATCTGTTTTTTTACCTTAGTAGGTTTAAGTAATGCAGTAAATTTAACTGACGGCCTGGACGGATTGGCCTCTGGATGTAGCTCAATAGTATTTTTTGGACTTGGTACAGAAATATTTATTAAAGGTCAAAAGGAATTAATAATTTATGGTCTTATTTCTTATGCAATGTCAGGTTTATGTATAGGATTTCTAAAATACAACCAATATCCTGCAAAGATATTTATGGGAGATACCGGGTCGTTAACAATTGGTGCGACATTAGGATCTATTTCGATATTAACTAATAGTCTTTTTACATTATTTATCATCTCAGGAATATTTATTATTGAAGCTCTATCAGTAGTAATTCAAGTAAGTTTTTTTAAAATCACCAAAAAAGTATTTAAAAATGGGAAAAGAGTCTTTTTAATGACCCCAATTCATCATCATTTTGAACTTAAAGGTATCAAAGAACAAAAAATAGTTGAAAACTTCTGGAAAATAAACATATTACTCGTTGTTTTAGGTATAGTTTTAAAAATAAATCTTTGAATTATTAAGTATGAGCTTCTTTACTTGGAAAGATGATGGCTTAACAAGTGACTGTGTGAGTCTTGATGCAATGGCTTCTCGATTTGAAGAAACAGCTAAGCTAATAAAAAAATTATCTGAAAAAGGCTTTAAATTAAAAAAAACTCAAAAGAATCAATTAATTATTCATTCTGATCCAAAAATTTTTGATCAATGGGGTTTTATAAGTGAAGAACTGCCTTTTAAACAACTTTCTTTAATTCCAGATGATGAAACTATAGTGGATTTTTGATAGTGACCTTTTAAAATTGATAAATAATTTCTAACGTGAGTTTTCCAACTAAAATGTCTATGAACTCCTTCAATTCCATTTC
>QCVV01000051.1 GCA_003210235.1 Prochlorococcus sp. AG-686-O05
TTCTAAAGTACGGCATGAATCTAGATTAATGATAGTTAAAGATAGTTCATTAGAAGAAGACTTTTCAACAAATAAATATACAAAGAATCTCTTGGACGAACTCAGAGAGGGGGATTTGGTAGTTGTGAATGATACGAAGGTGATGAAAGCAAGGTTAAAGGTTGAATTAGAAAATGGGAGATTTGTTGAATTATTAGTTTTGGAGAAGGCAGATGAATCTACTTGGCTATGTTTAGCAAGGCCTGCTAAAAAGTTAAAAATAAACAGACAATTAAATTTAAAATCATCCTTGGCAAAAGATATAAAATTACATATTTCTGGGATTGATAAAGAAACTGGAGGAAGATTTATCAAGTTTCCAGGAAATATAAATGATCTAATATCAATGAATAAACTACTTGATATATACGGAGAAATCCCCCTCCCTCCATATATAAAAAGTGCCGAAGAAGAATCTTTTCATGAAAATAGTTATCAAACTGAGTATGCAAGAAATCCTGGAGCAGTTGCTGCGCCAACAGCAGGATTACATTTAAGTAAAAACCTTATTTCAAATTTAAAAAACAAAGGTGTACTAGTCATGCCTATTACTTTACATGTAGGTTATGGAACATTTAAGCCAATTGATCAAGAAGATTTATCTAATTTAAAACTTCATAAAGAGTGGGTCAGCGTTAGTAGGAAAGTGGTAGAAGAAATAAAAAGGGTTAAAAAAACTGAAAGTAGAGTAATAGCTATTGGAACTACTAGCGTAAGAGCTCTTGAAAGTTGCTATTCGTATGAAATGGAAGAGCTAATTCCTATAGATAAGTATGTTGATTTAGTAATTAAGCCAGGCTATAAATTCAAAGCAGTTGATGGATTATTAACTAATTTTCATCTTCCAAAGAGTTCATTATTACTCCTAGTAAGCGCAATGATTGGTAGAGAAAGATTACTAAATCTTTATAAAAAAGCCATAAGAGAAAAATTTAGATTCTTCTCTTATGGCGATGCTATGTACATTTCACCGGATTCATTTCTGGTGAAAAAATAAATTTAAGCTTTAACTGGCTCTTCAATTATTCCACTTGGAACTTCAGTAAACATAATTGATGATAAATACCTTTCAGCTAAATCTGGTAAAACAACCACTATAGTTTTTCCTGCATATTCATCTTGCTCAGCTAATCTAACAGCAGCAGCAGCAGCAGCTCCACAAGATATTCCAACGAGAAGGCCTTCTTCTTTTGCCAATCTAAGAGCCATCTCGATTGATTCATCATTCGTAACCTGTTCAACTTTATCAACAATTGATAAATCAAGGTTTTTAGGAATAAATCCTGCGCCTATGCCTTGTATTTTGTGTGGTCCAGATTTAACTTCTTCGCCATTCATTGTCTGTGTAATAACAGGACTATGTGATGGTTCTACTGCTACAGAAACTATATTCTTGCCCTTCTCCTGTTTGATGTATCTTGAGACTCCTGTAATTGTTCCACCTGTTCCAACCCCCGCAACAAAAACATCAATCTCACCATCACAATCATCCCAAATTTCAGGCCCAGTTGTTTTGAAATGAATTTCTGGGTTTGCTGGATTGTCAAACTGACCTGGCATGAAGTATTGAGAGGGATTACTTTCTGCGATCTCTTTGGCTTTAGCAATTGCTCCTGGCATACCTTTGGAAGCCTCTGTTAAAACAATTTCGGCGCCCAATACTGCCATCACTCTTCTCCTTTCAATAGACATAGATTCTGGCATTGTAAGGATTAGTTTGTAACCTCTTGCTGAAGCTGTAAAAGCTAAGGCAATTCCAGTATTTCCAGATGTAGGTTCAACAATGGTTTTGTCTTTTGTAAGTTTTCCGCTTTTCTCCGCGTCCCATATCATGTTTGCACCAATCCTGCATTTAACACTGTAAGCAGGATTTCTACCTTCAATTTTTGCTAATACAGTAGCTTTAGCGTTTTTAGTAACTGATTTTAATTTTACTAATGGAGTGTTGCCTATAGCAAAACTGTTGTCCTCATAAATTTTTGCCATTTATATGTTGAGAAAATATATATTAATACTAACTATTATTTAATAAAAAGAGTACATTGGTTTTTATACGGTAAATACTAGGAATTTAAAAATTATTTAATGCTTCAGAAAAGGTTCTCCATAAGTGATCTTTATCTTCTAGTCCGACGGATACTCTAATAAGGTGCGAAGGAATGCCAAAACTTTCAGCCCAATCTAATTCATCATAATGAGCTAATAAAACATAAGGACATACAAGGGTAAATTTTGTACCTAAACTAGGTCCTTTTGATATTTGAAGATAATCATAAAATTTTTTTGCTTTCTCTAGACCTCCTTTTAATTCAAACGATAATAAGCAACCATATCCCCCATCAGAAGTAAGTATGGAATTGAAATTAGGACAATCTTCGGGATGGAAAATATTTTTGATCTCTTTATGAGTTTCTAATCTTTTTTTTAATTCCAAACATGCTTTGTTTTGCTCAAAAACTCTTTGTTTTACATCTCTACTAACTTTTTCTAGAGAGACTATATCGCTATCTGAAAGCTTTGGAAGGTTTATTTCCTTTAAAGTATTTCTAAACTGATCAATCCATCTGCTTTTTGGATTTAGTATTAGTGAGCCAGCAAGAATATCACCGCTACCGGAAAATATTTTTGTTAGTGAAGTGAAAACGATATCTGCATGCTCTAGAGAATTTATATTTATATTTGAACCGATAGTATCGTCAACTATCACAGGTATTTTTAATTTATTTGCTATTTCTGAAATTTTTTTTATGTTTACACATTTGAGCATTGGATTACTTGGTAATTCAATAATCAAGGCTGCTGGATTTATTTTTATTATTTCTAATTCAATATCCTTGCAATTTTCTTCTGTTACTAACTTTGCTCCATGAAAGATATGCATTGGTAATTTAAGTACATCTACATATGGGAAACCAATTTGAAGTGTAGGTCTATCTGGAAACAATTTATATATTATTTCTAAGGATGTGTATAGTGCTGACATGCCAGATGAAGTTAAATGGACATCATTGGAGCTTGATTTTGTAAACTTAGAAATTCTATCTTTTATTCTTTGATAACTTTCATTGGCTAAAGATTTTGAAGGGCAATCCTCAATTCCTAATGCAATAGCAGCAGCTCTTGAAGATAACCCGAGACCCGTATGTTGCCAAAAAGATTTTGCATATATGCTCGCTGATTCTCTAGTAATTAAAAAAAATAAATTATGTCTTCTTTCGATATATGAAGATCCTTTAGAAGTATTTTTATCACAGTATTTTTTTGCTTTTAAAGCTATTCTTTCATCGGGATAGGGCCAGATACTTTGATCATTTAAGTGACTTTCTCTTTTTTTCTTCTCACATAATCTTTTTACTAAAGGGTTGAGTCCAAAACGAGGATAGATTGACTTTAATAATTCTATGCATTTTGGATTTTTTTCCTCATAATTAATTACATCATTCCAAGTTGGTAATGCTACAGAAACTGCATGTTCATTATCAGGAATCGAATACCCCAATTCTATATTTCTCCATATTGGATTTTCAAGTAAATTTCTCAATTTTTAGAATTTATTAAAGGCAAATAAGATATCTGAAATTAGATCATTTGTATCTTCACAACCTACCGACAATCTTATAAGAGAATCATCAATACCTAGGAGATTTTTTGTTTTATCATCAACAGATGCATGAGTCATTGTTGCTGGGTGGCAAATTAAACTTTCAACTCCTCCAAGACTCTCTGCTAAAGAGAAATATCTAAGAGATTTACAAAATTTAAAAGTGTCAGCTTTATTTAAATTTAATTTTAGGGTGATCATTGAACCACCAGATTTCATTTGTGATTTTGCTAAATCAAATTGTGGATGTTTTTGATTAAAGGGGTAAAAAACTTTATCAACGATTCTGTGATTTTCAATTTCCTTAGAAATTATCTCTGCACTTTTTGTTTGTTGTTCGATTCTTAGAGGTAGAGTTTTTACTCCTCTTGTAATTAACCATGAATCAAAAGGAGAGGGTTGAAGTCCTAAAGCTTTTTGAGAGAAAAGCATCTTACTATTCCATTCCTCATTATTTGTTAGAACTGCTCCACCAAGTGCATCACTATGGCCATTTATAAATTTTGTTGTACTTATAAGAGATAGTGTTGCCCCTAGTTCTAGAGGTTTTTGAATGAGAGCTGTAGAAAAGGTGTTATCTAGAACAACAGGTATTTTGTATTTATTAGCTTCATCACAAATAAGTTTAATATCAAGTACTTTTAAAAGCGGATTTGTTGGACTTTCGAGCCATATTAAAGTCGGCTGAAAGTCTTTAATTTCTTTAAAATTTTCTTTATTTGTAAAATCTGTATATAAAACTTCTATTCCAAATTTTTTGAAAATTTTATCGAACATTCTTACTGTACAACCATATAGATTTGACTCGCAGAGTATTTTATCTCCTGATTTTAATGAAGATGTAATTGCAGTTACTGCACTTATACCAGATCCAAAAATTGTACAATATTTGGATTCTTCTATGGATTTAAGTATATTTTCTAGAATTTTAAAGTTTGGATTACCTGATCTGGTGTAATCGAAATTGCCTTTATTACCATGTTTAAATGTTGAGGTAGAAAAAATTGGTGGCATGACACATCCAGTCTCTTCAGAAAAAGTTTCTCCATGATGAATTGATAAGGTTTTAACACCTGGCTTTTTGATAATATTTTTCTTATTTCCCATTGTTTTCAAAATAAGAATTAATTAAACCTCTCACCAATAAGGCGAGTGATTTAATAATTTCAAGAAAAGGATTTTTATACTTTTCTTGAATAGTATTCAACAACTAATAACTCGTTTATTTCAAGTGCGACCCATTCTCTATCGCACTTCCCGTTGATTTTGCCTGTCAACTTAGGTTTGTCTAACTCTATATGAGGTGGGACATTAGCTAAACCAGGAAATTCAATATTACCTTCTACAAGTTTTTTACTTGCTTTGTTTTCTTTAATGCTAATTACATCTCCTGGTTTACATTGGTAACCTGCAATATCAAGAACTTTTCCGTTAATGGTTACATGCCCATGATTTACTAGTTGTCTTGAACCTGGGATTGTTCCACCAAAACCTAATCTAAAACAAACATTATCTAATCTGTTTTCTAAAAGTCTAAGGAGATTGGTTCCTGTAGAGCCTTCTTGAGCCCTAGCTTTTTTAACGTAACGAACTAGTTGCCTTTCAGAAACTCCATAGTTGAATCTAAGTTTCTGCTTTTCTTCTAGACGAATTGCGTATTCTGATCGCTTGCGACGGGCTTGGCCGTGCTGACCTGGAGGATTAGACTTCTTTGAAGCTTTCCTAGTGAGACCTGGTAGTTCTCCCAAGCGACGCGTAACCCTTAATCTTGGGCCGCGGTATCTTGACATAAGTTTAAATTAAAATTGAGATTTGCAATAAATTTGGATAATTGATTAAATTCAACTAAGCTAATTACTACTGAACTGTTATTTTACATCATTAAAGTGATTAAAAGCGTCAACAAATTACTTACATCTATACTTCTTTTGATGATTTCCTTATATCAAAAGTGGTTTTCGCCTTTTTTTGGACCAAGATGCAGATTTATACCAAGTTGTAGTTCTTATGGATACGAGGCTATTACAAGGCACGGCCCTTGGAGAGGCGGATGGTTGACCATAAGAAGATTAAGCAAATGTCATCCGTTAACTCCATGCGGTTGTGATCCTGTTCCTGATTAAGTGAATGAAAATATTCATTTTTGTTAGGAAAGGTTGTTGCCTTTGCGAGACATTAAAAAATAAAATAACAAAAATAAATCTTGAAGAAATAAAACCTAAACTAGAAATCAATGAAATTGACATAGATAGGTTTGATTTGTACCAAGATAAATATAAAAAATTTGATAATGAAGTTCCTGTTGTAGCTATTAAAAAAATTAATTCTCAAAAAATTATTGAGTTACCTAGGATCTCTCCAAGGTTGAAAGATGATCAACTAAAAAAATGGTTAGAAAAAAATATAAATATTGCTTTGAATAAGAATTGATTTAAAGATGAGATCAATGAAATTACATAAACTTCTATCTTTAGTAGAAATTGTTCCAACATCTGGGTTGATAAATCCAGAAATAACTAATATATCTTTTAATTCCAAAGAAGTTGAAAAAGGAACTTTGTTTTTGGGATTACCAGGATTAAATGTCGATGGAGGGAAATATTGGGGAGAGGCTATTGAAAATGGTGCAGAGGCAGCCATTATTGGTTTAAAAGCCAGAGAATTAACTGAAACTATTGATCATAAAAGAGTTCTTGTTATCGACGAGCATTTAGGGGATCTTTTTTCTGGTCAAATAGTATCTGAGTTTTGGAATAGACCTTCAAGCAAGCTTAAACTTATTGGTGTAACAGGTACTAATGGGAAAACAACAATAACTTTTTTATTAGAATATCTACTTAATAAATTAGGAAAAAAGACAGCTTTATTTGGAACACTATTTAATAGGTGGCCAGGATATTCAGAGGTCTCTTCACATACAACTGATTTTGCGGATAAACTTCAAAAGAAATTAAATGCTGCAGTTGAAGCTGACTCTGAGTTTGCAATATTAGAAGTAAGTTCCCATGCTATCGCTCAAAATAGGATATCAGGTTGTGAATTTAATGCAGCTATTTTTACAAATTTATCTCAAGATCATCTTGATTATCACTCGGATATGGAATCGTATTTTCAGACAAAACGAAGATTATTTTTCCAGCCTTACTTATCAGAAAAAAATGGTATAGCTGTTTTAAATTGCGATGACCTTTGGATCTCAAAATTGCTAACTCATCTAAAAAAAAGATCTTCTTTAGTTTCTACAAAAAAGATTAAGAGTGAATTTAAAAATGAAGAATTATTTTATGTAACAGATAAAAATTTTACTGGAAATGGCTCCTCATGTACCTTTCATACCCCTGAAGAAAAAATAAACCTTTTTGTTCCACTAGTTGGAGAGTTTAATTTAATGAATGCTATTCAAGCAATAACAATTTTGTATAAACTTAATTTCTCTTTAAAAGATTTATCAAGATCAATAAAATCTTTTCCAGGTACTCCTGGGAGAATGGAGAAAATTGATATTGACAATAATGATGTTTCAGCATTACTACCAACTGTAATTGTTGATTATGCGCATACACCTGATGGATTAAAGAAAGTTTTGAAATCAATTAAAAATTTTTGTGAAGGAAAACTTATAACTGTTTTTGGATGTGGTGGAGATCGAGATTCTAGTAAAAGGCCTTTAATGGGATCTATAGCTGAAGAGTTTTCAGATTACGTTTTCGTAACATCAGATAATCCAAGATCAGAAGATCCTGAAAAAATAGTAGGTGAGATTTTAAATGGTATTGAAAAAAGAAATCAAATAAAAATTGAAATTGACAGATTTATAGCAATAAAGCAATCTATTGAGTTTGCAAAAAAAGAAGATATTGTTTTAATCGCAGGTAAAGGACATGAGGATTATCAAATTCTTAATGATAAGATAATTGATTTTGATGATAGAAAAATTGCTTATAAATTTTTAGAAGAAAAAAGTAAATCCGAATATAATTTCTTAAGGAAATAAGAGAGATATTTGCACAAATCACAAGAAAAGTTTCTTAGAATTAAAAAAATATTATTCTCCAAAAATGAAAGGTTTAGCCTTAGTTGTAGGCTCTGGTGGAATTGGTACCCAACTAGCTACAGATCTGAGCAAAAGTGAAAAAGAATTGGATGTTGTTTTGTGTGGAAGAAAAAGTCAATTTAATTCTTTTTGGGAATTAGACATAGAGGATTCTCAATCACTTTTGCAGTTTAAAAGTAAAATTTCGAATCATTCTTCGAAATTAAGATTAGTAGT
>QCVV01000052.1 GCA_003210235.1 Prochlorococcus sp. AG-686-O05
ACATCTATTGCCCTTGTCACAGGTTCGATGATAGTAATGTGGTTTAGTGAAATTATTACTGAGAAAGGTATAGGTCAAGGAGCCTCATTAGTGATTTTCTTAAATATTGTGGCCACTTTGCCAAAAGCTTTAAGTTCAACAATTGAAAAAGCACAAACTGGAGATCGTGGCGATGTTCTAGGTATAGCTGTTTTACTGGGAGTCTTTTTACTGACAATTGTGGGAATAATTTTTGTTCAAGAAGGAGCAAGACGTATACCTATTGTTAGCGCAAAAAGACAGATAGGTAATTCTTCATTACTTCCAACAAGACAAAGTTATTTACCATTAAAGTTGAATGCTGGAGGAGTTATGCCAATAATCTTCGCCTCTGCCTTGATATTTTTACCGATAACGGTCGCAAATGTTACTGGTAATCCAATTCTGATCAAATTAGCTGGCAGTT
This sequence comes from Prochlorococcus sp. AG-686-O05, assembly GCA_003210235.1. Lineage (GTDB taxonomy): Bacteria > Cyanobacteriota > Cyanobacteriia > PCC-6307 > Cyanobiaceae > Prochlorococcus_A. Next base: position 446 of record QCVV01000052.1, read on the forward strand.
TGAATCCCGGTTCTTCCAATCCATGGCCGTATGCATTAACATTTTTTGCTTTAATTTTGGGCTTCTCATACTTTTATGCTTCTCTTACCATCAATCCAGTAGATGTTGCATCTAATTTAAAAAAAGGTGGAGTTGCTATTCCTGGAGTAAGACCTGGGACTAATACAGCAAATTACTTATCAGGTATTCAAAATAGGTTAACACTCTTGGGAGGGTTATTTTTAGGTTCAGTAGCTATAATTCCTGCGGCTGTAGAAAGAGCCACTAATGTTCAAACTTTTCAAGGTTTAGGAGCCACTTCGCTATTGATTCTTGTAGGAGTTGCGATTGATACTGCTAAACAAATTCAAACTTATGTTATTTCTCAGAGGTATGAGGGATTAGTTAATAATTAATGAAAAAACATTTACTATTTTTAGGACCACCTGGAGCTGGGAAAGGTACTCAAGCTGCCTTGTTAAGTGAAGCTAATTCTTATTTGCATTTATCTACTGGAGAATTATTAAGAACAGAAATTGATTCGGATACTGATTTGGGAAAACAAGTAAAAGATATTATGAATAAGGGAGAACTTGTAAGTGATCAACTTGTTTTAGAAATTGTAAAAAAGAATTTGGATAAAGATAATAAAGGTTGGATTTTAGATGGCTATCCTAGGAATTTGTCTCAAGTGAATTCTCTAAATGATGTTTTGATGAATATAAATCAACCTTTAGAGATCGTATTTTATTTAGATATACCAGAAGAAGTTTTAATAAAGCGTTTAATCATGAGGGGTAGAAAAGATGATAATGAAGAAACTATTAAAACAAGATTAAGAATATATAAGGAAACAACACAACCATTGATTGAACATTATAAAAACCTTTCTTTACTAGAATATATTAATGCTGATGGGGATCTAAAAACAATATCTGATGAGATTAAACAAAAAATGGCTTGATGATGATGTAGAATATGAAATTAATATTTTAATGAGTAAACCTTATGAAGGTTAGAGCCTCAGTAAAAAAAATGTGTGACAAATGTCGTGTTATTCGTAGACATGGTAGGGTCATGGTTATTTGCACCGCGAGCCCTAGACACAAACAACGTCAAGGTTAATCTTTGATGACATTTATTTAAAAACCTTTTACTAATTCGAAACAAGTGGCCAGGATTGCAGGAATTGACATACCTCGTGAAAAACGAGTTGAAATCGCACTCACATACATTTATGGAGTTGGTCTAACTAGATCAAAATTAATCCTTTCAAATGCAGGAGTTAATCCTGATGTTCGTGTAAAAGATTTATCTGACAGCGATGTACAAAAATTAAGAGGTGCTACAGAAGATTTTACTGTAGAGGGAGATTTACGTAGGAAAGAGGGAATGGCTTTGAAACGTTTGCAGGATATTGGTTGTGTTAGAGGGAGGAGGCATAGGATGAGTCTTCCTGTTAGAGGTCAGAGGACAAGAACTAATGCTAGGACGAGAAGAGGCTCAAGAAAAACAGTTGCTGGAAGAAAAAAATAAATTCCTTTTAATCCGAAACTAAACTTATCTATCTAAATTGTTATGGCAGCTCCAGTAAAAAAAACAGGTTCAAAGAAATCAAAGAAAAATGTACCAAATGGTGTAGTACATATTCAAAGTACTTTTAACAATACTATTGTATCTATTTCTGATACTTCAGGTCATGTAATTTCTTGGTCTTCCGCAGGAGCTAGTGGATTTAAAGGTGCTCGAAAAGGAACCCCATTTGCTGCTCAAACAGCTGCTGAAGCAGCAGCGAAAAGAGCGCTTGATCAAGGGATGAGACAAATAGAAGTATTAGTTAGAGGCCCTGGCTCAGGTAGGGAAACCGCCATAAGAGCTTTACAAGTTGCCGGTTTAGAAATAACTCTAATAAGAGATGTAACTCCATTACCCCATAATGGATGCAGAAGACCTAAACGTAGACGCGTTTAGAACTTAACCATTCCCCCCCCCAAACTTTCAACCCTTTTTTTCCGTGTTGCAATACCAGATTGACAGAATCGATCATAAAGTATCAGATGATCGCTCCCAAACAGGAACATTTTTAATTGGCCCCTTAGAAAGAGGACAAGCTACCACTCTCGGCAACTCTTTAAGAAGAGTTCTGATGGGAGGACTTGAAGGAAGTGCTGTTACTGCCGTAAGAATTGCAGGAATTAATCATGAATATGCCACTATCCCCGGAGTTAGAGAAGATGTTCTAGATATTCTTTTAAATTGTAAGCAACTATCTATTAATAGTTCCAACCCAGAGCTTGAGATTGGAAGATTAGTTGTTAATGGCCCAATGGAAGTAAAGGCAAATGACATACAATTCTCTTCTCAAGTTGAAATTGTTGATGGTGAAAAACCTATAGCAACTATTCAAGATGGACATAATCTAGAGCTAGAAATTCATGTAGAAAGAGGTGTTGGTTATAGACCTGTAGATCGAAGAAATCAAGAAACTACATCTATTGATTTGCTTCAAATTGATGCTGTTTTTATGCCTGTTAAAAGAGTTAATTTCACAATAGATGAAACTGCTGTTGCAGAAGGAGCAACTGGTAGAGAAAGATTAACAATGGAAGTTGTAACAGATGGTTCAACGAGCCCTGATGATGCAATTGCTGAAGCAGCAAACCAGTTAATTGAACTCTTTCAGCCCCTAGCAACAGTTACTATGGTTGAAGAGATACCTGAAGAGCCAGAACCTTCTCCTGAAGCTCAAATTCCATTAGAAGAACTAAACTTGTCCGTTAGAGCTTATAATTGTTTGAAAAGAGCACAAGTTAATTCTGTTTCAGATTTAATGGGATTCAGTTATGAAGATCTTTTAGAAATTAAGAACTTCGGCTCGAAATCCGCTGATGAAGTGATTGAAGCTCTTGAGCGAATAGGAATTTCAATTCCACAAAGCAGGACATCTGTTTAACAAACTTTTGAAATTATGAGACATCAACTTAGAATTCCTCTTTTAAGCAAACCAGCTGATCAAAGAAAAGCTCTTCTTAGAGCTTTAACTACACAACTTATTAGAGAAGGTAGAATAACTACTACCAAAGCAAGAGCTAAAGCTTTAAGAAATCAGGCGGAAAGGATGATCTCCTTAGCAAAAGAGGGTACTTTATCTGCCAGAAGAAGAGCTATTGGTTACATTTACGATAAAAAGTTAGTTCACTCACTATTTGAAAAAGCTCAAGAAAGATATGGAGAGAGAAATGGTGGATATACCCGAATTGTGAGAACTGTAGCTAGAAAAGGTGATAATGCCCAAATGGCTATCATTGAACTAGTTTGAAGACAGAAAAATAAAAGTTGAAAACATAATAATAACTTTTGAAAAGAGTAGCTTTAGTTATCCAATATGATGGATCCTATTATTCAGGTTGGCAAAGACAGAAAAATGCAATAAGTATTCAAGAGACAATAGAAAATTGCCTTTTTAAAATATCAAATCAAATTATAAAAACATTTGCCTCAGGAAGAACAGACGCTGGAGTTCATGCATCTGGTCAAGTAATTCATTTTGATATTGATTTTGTAATTCCAATTGATCGCTATTCACATTTATTAAATAGTAGATTACCTCAGACAATTAGAATCCTAGAATCAGTAGAGGTAAAAAATAGCTGGCATGCTTGCTATTCTGCAGTTTATAGACATTATCGATACACAATTAATAATAGTAAGTTACCTAATATGTTTTTAAATAAGTGGTCATGGCATAGATATCAGAAATATCTTGATGAATTTTCAATGTCAAATGCCTTAGATGGAATGATTGGAGAGCATGATTTTTTTGCTTTTCAAAAGAGCGGAAGTAATAGATCAACTTCTGTGACAACAATAAAAGATATAAAATTAGAAAGGACTGAGGATTTGATATTAATAGATATAAAAGCCACAGGATTTCTTTATGGAATGGTCCGTTCAATAGTGGGCCAACTTGTTTTAGTAGGAGAAAATAAAATTACACCAGATATTTTTAAAGATAGATGGGTTTTTAAAAAGAAACATGATGTTCGAGAATCAGCTCCAGCAAAAGGATTATGTTTTGTTAACTCAGTGTATGAAGAGAATATTTTCAAAAGTATTAATAAAAATGATCTTTTCCCTAAATTTGTAATTAAAGGTTACTCCTAGCTTTGAAGACTATATATACCTAAAATAATATATTTAGATAATCAAAAATAATTGTTTATTCTTCCTTCAATAATGTAGAATTTAAAACTGATTAAAATTTATTCTTGTAAAATTTATAAATGAATAAAACTATTACTCCCTCTATAGAGACTATCGAAAGAAGTTGGTTTTTAGTTGATGCTAAAGATAAGACGCTTGGGAGGCTTTCTACAGAGATAGCTGCGGTTTTGAGAGGAAAGAATAAACCAACATTTACCCCTCATTTGGATACAGGTGATTTTGTTATTGTTGTTAATGCCGAAAAAGTTGAGGTAACAGGTAAAAAAGCATCACAGAAATTATACAGAAGGCATTCTGGTAGACCAGGAGGAATGAAAGTTGAAAAATTTGAATCGCTTCAAGAAAGAATTCCTGAAAGAATAATTGAGCAAGCTGTCAAAGGAATGCTTCCTCATAATTCATTGGGAAGACAGCAATTCAGGAAATTAAAAGTTTATAAAGGCGCAGATCATCCTCATGCTGCACAAAATCCTGTATCATTAAGAAGTTAATTTTGAACAATGAATAGTCAAATAAAAAACAAAGCAGTTTATTGGGGCACTGGAAGAAGAAAAACTTCCATAGCAAGAGTTCGTTTAATTCCCGGCAATGGACAAATTAAAATAAATGGTCGTTCTGGTAATGATTACTTAAACTTCAACCCATCACACCTAAATTCAGTTAAAGCACCTTTACAAACTTTAGGCCTTGAAAATTCATACGATATATTTGTAAATGTTTTTGGTGGTGGTTTAACAGGTCAGGCAGATGCAATCAAGCAAGGAGCAGCTAGAGCTCTTTGTGGTTTATCGCCTGATAACAGGAAGCCTTTAAAAACAGAAGGACACCTTAGCAGAGATCCTAGAGCAAAAGAAAGAAAAAAATATGGTCTTAAAAAAGCTAGAAAAGCTGGTCAATTCTCTAAACGTTAAAACGTCTATTATTATGCCTAAATCAGAAATTCATCCTAAATGGTATCCAGATGCAAAAGTTATTTGTAATGGAGAAGTTGTAATGACTACAGGTTCAACTAAATCTGAATTACATGTTGATGTTTGGAGTGGGAATCATCCTTTCTTTACTGGGACACAAAAAATCCTTGATACTGAAGGTAGAGTTGATAGATTTATGAAAAAATATGGAATGGGTTCAGCCGATTCAGCTACTTCGAAAGAGACAAAAGAATCTAAAGAATCAGATAAATAAAAATTTACTAATCAAAAATTAAGCAAATTTTCAATTGGAATATACAACATTAATTGCAAGGTTGAAAAATGCTTCAGAAAGTTTTGTTAATTTGGAAATGCAGTTGGCTGACCCTGATATTGCAAATAATCCTAAAAAACTTGAATCAATAGCAAGAGAAAGAGCCAAGCTCGAACCGTTGGTTATAGATTTCAATCAATTGCTTGACACTGATAAAGAAATTGGTGACTCCAAACAATTGCTTAAAGATAATAGAAATGATAAAGATATGGAATTATTGATCAATGAAGAATTATCTAGTCTAGAAAATCTTAAGAATAAACTTATTGAAAAATTAACAATTGCTTTGTTACCAAAAGATCCACGAGATGAAAGAAGTGTAATGTTGGAAATTAGAGCTGGAGCAGGAGGAAATGAAGCTTGTATTTGGGCCGGTGATTTAGCAAGAATGTATGAAAGATATGGTCAAAAAATTGGCTGGACAGTAAAACCTATTAGTGCTTCTGAATCAGATATGGGTGGATTCAAAGAATTAGTTATTTCTGTAAAAGGAGATTCTGTTTATAGCCAATTGAAATTTGAGGCAGGTGTTCATAGAGTTCAAAGAGTCCCAGCAACTGAATCTCAAGGCAGAGTTCATACTTCTACCGCAACAGTTGCGGTTATGCCTGAGGCTGATCCAGTAGAAGTTAAGATTGATCCAACTGAAATAGAAATTGGTACAGCTAGATCAGGTGGTGCTGGAGGTCAAAATGTTAATAAAGTAGAGACTGCTATTGATCTAATTCACAAGCCAACAGGTATCAGAGTATTTTGTACACAAGAAAGATCTCAGCTACAAAATCGTGAGCGAGCTATGGAAATTCTAAGAGCTAAATTATATGAGATTCAATTAAAAGAGGCTAATGCTAAGGAGAGGTCGCAAAGGCTATTGCAAGTTGGAAGTGGAGATAGAAGCGAAAAAATTAGAACTTATAATTTTAAGGATAATAGAACTACTGATCATAGGTTGGGGTCCAATTTTTCATTAGAGCCAATTCTGGCAGGACAATTAGATGATGTTATTGATGCTTGTTTAGCACAAGAACAGAAAAGGATGCTAGAAGATTTTAATGAGAATGAAAATTAATTAGTTAATTTTAAGTAGCTAACCCAATCACATATTTACTCCATTCTTTATGCTTTCCAGAGTCTATTTGCCTTGTGGCTTCGAAATTTAGATTACTTAATGGACGATATGGCTTTCGTTTTAAAGGCATATTTGCTTCTTCAGGAGTCCTATTACCTTTTTGGACATTACATCTAAGGCATGCAGTTGTTACGTTTTCCCAGCTGTCATTTCCACCTCTGCTTCTGGGCAAAACATGATCAATTGATAAATCACTACCTCTATGGTTGCAATACTGACATGAATTATTGTCTCTAAGAAGTAAATTTTTTCTTGTAAGTGCGACCTCTCTGAAGGGAACTTTAACGTAGTAGCGAAGCCTAATAACAGTAGGAAGGTTTCGCCCAGAATGTATAGTATATGATTGATCTTCTTCTAAACTTTCAGCTTTACCTTTTATCATTAAAATTACAGCTCTTCGCCAAGAAGTAATGTTTAAAGGTTCATAAGATGCATTTAAAACAAGAGTCTGGCCCATGCCAAATATCGATTTACATGTCATGCTAGCGGTATATTTAAATAAGCGCATATAATCGCGTGAACATTAATTCAAATTCTTTGAATAATCGAAACAATAATTTTGATACTCTTCCCATTTTTGAAGGAGAAATA
>QCVV01000053.1 GCA_003210235.1 Prochlorococcus sp. AG-686-O05
CCTTTTAATTTAAATAAATTACCTAATACTGAATTAGAAAAACATTATGCAAATGATTTGAATTTAAAAATTGCTGAAAGGTATCTTTATTCTAGAAGTCATATAAGAGAATCTCTTGCTCCTCTTTTAAATCTTGATCCTTTATTGATTCCACTTGTAGCATTGCCAAATAAACCTCCTTTCTTAGAACAAAATCTAGGATATTTAAGCATTAGTCATTGTAATGATATTATTTTATTAGGCTGGTCTGAAAACCCAATAGGTGTTGATATTGAACGAAGTGATAGGAACATTTCTGGGAAATTATTATTGGAAAAATATTTCTTAGATAACAAGAACTTTTTAACTAATTTTAAAGGTGAAATTATTAAATCAAAAATTTTGGATTATTGGTTAATAAAGGAGTCCGTAATAAAATTAAAAAAAGGTAATTTGTTTTTAGAATTAAAAGATTGGGATTTTGATGAAAAAAATTTTAAATCAATAAATAAAAATAGTGGAGAGATAATAGAATCTAAAAATTTTAAAATTGATTCATGGACTATTGGAATCGCCAATAAGAATATTTCTTCAAGAAATAAAATCCTAGTCTGTAAACAATAAATTATTTAATCTTCTAATTAATTTATGTGTGATTTTTTGTAGCCATAATTAGTTCATTAGATGCATCTACTTCTGAAAATAAATATAGGTGTTTGACTATTTCATATGTTTTTATATCAAAAGATAAATTTTTAAGACTTTTTTTTATTTCACCAATTTTAAAATTATATAAATGGTCAAATTGAGGAATATTATTTGCAGTGGTTAAATATATAAAATTATCTTTCTTCAGCACGCATTGAATATCCTCTAAGAATTTAAAAGGTTCATATAAATGCTCTAAGATTTCAATAAGGATTATATTCTCAAATCTTTCTTTGGGGTATAACAGCTTGTTAAAGTACTCAGCTTTTATTTTTAATCCAAATTTCTTTTGGACAAAAAATGAAGGCTCAGTGTCATGGATCATGAAATCTGCATTATTCAGACCACAAAATTCTTTTATTATACCTAGTTCTACCCCAGGGCCACATCCAATTATTAAAAAATTGCCTTTGTATTTTTGTGACGCCAACCAACTAGCAATTTTAAATCTGTATAATTCACTAAGAAATGAAAGAATTAAAACTAAATCATATTCTATTCTACTCAAATAAAACTTACTTTTTTTTAGCTCAAATGGGTAGAGACCTGTTTCTGTAAAATTCTTTAAATCGTTAGTATATTCAAGAATGAATTTTGATCTAGATTTTAATATTAAATCCTCATCTAGGTTATGAAATTCACAATATTCCAATAGATAATTATCAATATATTCGTATAATTTATTTTCAAAATCTGAAAGGTTTGACAGAACCCTGGAACATTGAAATTCAAGAAGTTTATCTTGTTTAATTAATTTATCAATAAACATTTCAAACAATATAACTTTTTAAATTCACGCAGTTTTCAGTCGATGCTTTCCAAATTTCTTTATCATTTTTTGTTGAACTATGAGTAAATCCTAGTTTTTTAAAGATATCTCTCATTAAAATATTTTTATTAGTTTCAATATAGTTTATAGTTATAGATTCTTTGCATTTATCTAATGCTTCTTTTGAGATGTTTTTTATAATATGTTCCTCTAGTGTCCTTGAAAAAACCCTGCAACTCATTAACCAATCATGGATTATTAATTCTTTGCCTTTCATCTCATATTCTATATAGGAAATAAGTCCATGATCAGCAAATTTATCTTCAAGAGATATAGTAAGATTTGTGGTTTTGCTATCTCTAATCTTATTAATTATTTCTTCATTGCTTATCCGTTTTGTCGTTAAATTGAATTGATTAGTTTTCATTTGCATCTGATATATCCTTTTAAGATGTTCATTTTTTAAATCTGATATTTTACATTTCATATTCATAGATAATAAATATTGGCCAATATCTATTGAATTTGTTTTTGCTAATTGATATTTTGCATTTGCACTGTATGATTTTTGTCTGTTTAAATCTTCTTTACTTAATGATTCAGAATTGAATAAATTTAATAAATCAATTTTTTCAATATGTTTGGAAGGGTCTTCTGATAATTCAATAACTCTAACTTCGCTTAATGTATTTCTTATTAATTCACATTCTGCTGGATTATCATCAACAAAAACAAAAGAACTAATGTCTAAATTGATTTCCTTGGATATATCTAATATATTTTTTGATTTATTTTCCCAATTACATTTTATACAACTAAAGTCATTAATTTTGAGTGGCATATGAGGATGTGTATTAAATACTTCTTCCACATTATTAATTTCATTTTTACTGCAAATAGCAAGCATTACTCCTCTATGATTTAAAGATTTTAAATACTTACAGAAATCTTTAAACGCCTCTCCCTCAGCCGTTTCAGGTCCTAATTTGATTCCTTCTAATCCATCATCACCAATTATGCCACCCCACAATGTATTGTCTAAGTCCAAAATTAATACTTTAGGTTTAACCGCATATATTTCTCTAATGCATGTGGTTAACCAATCGGTAAATTCAGGCAAATATTTTTGTGAAAATCCATATTTAGCTTGATAAAAAAGGCTAAGATCATGCCAATTTTTTAATCCAATAATTTGTGACAGTTTATTAGTATCTATCCAAATCACATCTTGGGATGAAGAATTGATTATTTTTTTGTTGAGTTTATTTATGTAATTATTAATTCCCCATGAAATTTTATACTCAGCTAAGCCTGAATAGTTACTTTGAGGCAAAACTAAAGTCGTTTGGATTATTTTTGATTTTAGAGAAGCTATAAGATTCCAAATCTCATGAACTTTTTTGCAATCATTATTTATTTTTTTTTTAATTAAATTATCTTCCATAGGAACCTCTTCAAATATATTAAAGAAAGATGCATTAATATCTAAGAGAATAATTTCAGGTTTGAATTTATGCAAGTAACTATTAATATCAATCAATTCTTGATGTATTGCTCCGATGGGACTTTCGTAAATCTCAGCGTATAAATTTTCTTGAAAACATGCAACTCTTATTGCGTTAGCAAGGGGTTGGGGAGCACAATTACTTAAAATTGCTATCTTGGTTTTTTTAAGATTATGATTTTTTAATTGCGATATTTTTCTACCTATAATTTCTATCTCAAATCCTTGTTTTTTTTCTTTTCTTAATAGTTTAATAAAATTTTTGATATTGAATTCGTTATTTTCAAAACTTTTTAATTCCTTAATCCAAGAAAAGTTTTTAGTCATCTAATCTATATATTTTTCTATTTTATTCTTTAATTCACTAATAGATTTTATTGATAGGATATCATTCATATTAAATGAAATATTATATTTTGATTCAACAGCTCCAATTATTGTTATGTGAGCAAGGCTATCCCATTCAGGAATAATTTGAGGCCCTGAATCCATTGATAAATCACTTGGTTGGACTTCAATGATTTCAGAAATTAAATTAAGAAGTTCTTTTTCCATATTCTAATTTTAAAATTCTATTGCGATTTTGCCAAAGATTTTTGCTGCAGACATTCTTTCATGCGCTTTTGCAATATCGTTTATTGAAATTAAACTATCTATTGGAACTCGTAAATCGCTTTCTGAAGCGGCCATATTAATCATATTTTTCAGAGATGCAAGATTTCCCATTGTACACCCTTTTATGGAAATATTTCTGTAAAAAACTTGTCTAATATCTAATTCTGCAACTGGAGAAAGAATTGATCCGCAAATCATAATTCTTCCACCACACCTTACGGCTGGTAGTGCATATCTCCATGTATTCCCACCAATACAATTAAATAAAATATCTACCCCTTTATTTGGTAATGTTTTAGAGAACTTCAAAATTTCCATAGCAGAATTCTTAAGCACTGTATCTACACCAAGAGATTCTAAAGATTTTGTTTTACTTATATTGCTAGTAACTACATGAACTTTTAAATTTAATTTTTTTAGTAATTTTATTATGAATACACCTACCCCCCCGCTGGCACCAAATATCATGGCATGCTCACCTTGGGTAACTTTACCTTCATCAAAAATCATATTCCATGCGGTTAAACCTGCCAGACTAATTGCAGCAGCATCTGTGAAATTTAGATTAGTTGGCATTTTTACTAAGTTCTTTTCAGGTAATGAAATAAATTCAGCATGACTCCCATTACGTTGTTCTCCAATCATTCCAAAACTTTTGCAACATTTATGAGGATTATTTCCCAAACAATTGATACATTCTTGACAAGAAAGTACTGGGTATATAACGACCTTGTCTCCTTTTTTAAAATCAGATGAAGAATCGCTTGATTCAACAATACCAGAACCATCAGAGCCAAGTATAACCGGTAAAAATCTGCTTCCAGTTAGTCCTTGTCTTAAAAATAAATCATGGTGATTAATTGTTGAACACTTCATTTGGACGATTACCTCACCTTCCCTTCTTATTGGAAAATCTCGAAAACCTTTTTTTATGACATTTGGGCTTCCAAATTCTTCAATCCATGCAGCTTTCATATTATTTATTTAATGAAATCCAAAAACTTGCATTACCTTTAGAAGTAATTAATTCATTAAGAAGTGATACTCTCCATTCTAGTAAAGTTACTCCACTAGAAAGATTGATATCTTTTATTACAATACTACAGGTCAATTGAATATTAACTTCTATTGGTGATCTGAATTCTGAATTAAAACTTATCAATAATCCCTCTGCGCCAATAAATTCTTTTGTAATCAAAGAGGAAACGTATGATGCTATATACATTCCATGAACTATTTTATTTTTGTAACCTTTACTTAATGCAAATTTTAAGTTCTGATGCAAAGGATGGTTGTCTCCGCATGCACTTATAAAATAATTTAGATCATCATCCCTAACAATAAAATCAATATCTTTCTTGTCTCCTATGCTGAAATTTTTTTGGTTATAAATAGGAAAATTACTATATTCAAAGGCCATTTTTTCAAAAAGTATGAATTTAATTATTAAAATAAATTTATTATTTAAATAAAGTAAATATTTTAATTAGTATTTAATATCATTAAGACTATTCATATTTATAATAAATCTTATAAATTATATCAAAAACTATAAATAATATTATAAATAATGATCAAAGACACTTATAGAGTAGAAATTATAAATAACTATTCATTTCTTGCAAGAATTATAGAATTCCTTAAAAAAGGTTTTGATCAATCTGATTTATATGCATATAAATTATTAGATCATTTATTAACTATGAATCCAAATTCCTTATTACAACCATTTGGTTATGCTTTATTTGAAGAAGATCAGCTAATAGGAGCCCTTTTAACGGCCCATCAGGGTAATTACATTAATAATAATGGTAAAGCGGTATCAGTTATAAACCTTTCTGATTGGTTCGTTTCTGAGAAATCAAGAGGAATTCCAGCATTAATTCACGCAAAAAAATTTATAGAATTAACTAAAGAATCAATCATAACTGCTTACACTTTTGGAGAGGCAAGTTTTAAAATTTATGAAAGATTAGGATTTAAAAAGATGAAAGTTTTAATGTATAGAAAATATAAGCCAAAATTTAGAAAACTTATATTTCATAAAACTATTGTTATCAAAGAAATTTCTAATTCTCAAATTGATAAAAGATTATTACCATTAGAAAAAATAAATCATCTTCCTAATATTTTTAATTTTTCAATTAAATTAGAAAATAACAATACTATTTATTTCTCAGGCGTAAAAAAAAGAGTAAAAATCAAAGCTATTTATTTAAAGTCTTTTTATATTTTGTGGTCATCAGATTATTATGCTCTATATAAAGAATTTGATAATGTACATAAATATTTATATTTTAATTATGGGTGTATCAGTTTATTTTATTATGTTCCAAGTTTTTTAATAAATAAATATAATTTAGATTCAAAGAATTTTAGAGAAGTACCTTTCATGTATAAATCAAATTTTAATATTGATTATATATCTCCAATTGGAAGTGAATTATCTTTAGGTCAATTTTAACTAAATTGGAAAAAATTTATAATAAATTAAATAAAAGATTAAAATTACCAATAAAAAAAATTATATTTTTTCTGAAAACTCTTTTTAGACTTGATCAATTAAAATTAAGAGAATCAAAAGGAGAAATAAGAAATCTCTCTCAATTAAAATTTTTACCAAAAACAATATTAAATGTACCTTTTAATTTAGGTAGATCAACAAGAGGAATCTCTTTTGAAAATTTAGAAAAAGATTTAGTAGGTAAGCAATTTATTAATCAATTAAACGGTGTTCCTCAATCAACTCTTATAAATAATTATTTTGTTATTTTAAAAAAAGAGTCTGAATTAAATGCTGGAGATGTAATTAACTTACCTAACAATAATATTTTGAAAAATTATCCTGCATGGGCAGTAGTTATGCCTTGGGAAAGAATAGATATTACAAAAAAATATTCTGAATATATCAAATTATTTATTAAAAATAGAAAGAAGCATGGATTAATATTTGATAATAAAGTTTCTGATTTAACAAAAAAAGAAATATATTCACATGAAATTGCTATTTCGCATGTAGTACAAACTCAAAAATTATTAAAAAGTTTAAGAGAAAATGGAATTAAAAAGTCTTCAAACTACCCTCGAATTTTTATTTTAAAAAATAATGAAAAATGGAGATGGATTATGGCTACAGAGGGAAATCATAGAGCTTATCTTTTCTACTTACTTGGATTAAAAAATTTTTCTGTCATAATTGAAGGAATTATAAATAAGCAAAAATTAAGATCATGTTATAATGTTAAAAATGGACTTTATTCTTTGAATGAAGCGGAAAAAATATTTGATGGTATTTTTGATGGTTCTATTTATATAAGAGGTATGATATGAATAATAAAAAGGAGGTATTAAGTACACTTTTAATATTAAAAAGCTGGATATCTAAGGAAAAAAAGTTCAAAATAGTAAAACTAATATTTTCTAGTGTGTCTGTGGGGATTTTAGAAATTATTAGTTTAATGTCTATTTTACCTATTTTAAATTTATATACTCAAAATAAGGAAATTGTTTATTTTAATAATATTAATTCAAATATTATGCTTTTAATAGCTGTTTTTGGATTCTCATTTATTTTAGGCTTTACTGCAATAATAAAAGTAAAAACAATTTCATTTAGTCATTATCTTTCAGCTGATATTGGTCGAGAAATTGGGAAAAAACTTCTAAATAATTTTTTAAGTCAAAATTTTTTAATTCATAAGTCAAGAGATAGCTCAGAAGTCATCAATACATTTACTTTGCATTTAACTCAGTCAGTCAAGTTTATAATTTTTCTTTTGCAGTTTATAGTCGCTGGAGCATGTAGTATTTGTATACTTTCATTTATAATTTATAAGAATCCGCTTGTTATTGTTGGAACCTTATTTTCAGTTATTT
>QCVV01000054.1 GCA_003210235.1 Prochlorococcus sp. AG-686-O05
GACAGCTACATATATGTTCTAACTAAACAGACAAGTTAGCCGAATAATAAAAATGTACGGTTTAAGGTACTCCAATATACGGATAGAGGATCAACAATCAAATTTCAAAATGGTTATTATACATTAGGTTAATGGGAGAACGAGATAAAAATATTTATGCTCTTTTTGTATTTTGATTAAAATAAATTCGCATTATTAGATCTATCTGAGAATTATAATTTTATTAATTGTTTTTCATTAGTATCCAATATTGTTTTTAGGGTTTGTTACATAAATAATCAAATTAAAAACAAAGTTTGCAGGTAAATCTAAAGGCTTTAAAAGTAGTAAAACCATTCCTTGAGTTACATTAAAACCTTTATTTTTCAATTAGCTAGGCAGTTGGTGTGTAGGTGGCGCATGAAATTTTCTCTTTTTTCTTTTTGATCTCTTGTAAATAACAAAAAGACCTAATCCTAATAAAGGAAATAATAAACCCTCTACAAATAAGGGAAAGTTAATCATAATCGTGACCCCTATGTAACTTTGTTATCGAGATATTTAGCCTAAAGTAACACTTCAATTATTATCGGTCGATCACTTGGTTCTTATTGCCCAATTTTATGAGAGCTTTTTCCCTTTAAGAATCATCAATAATGGTAAAGCTAAAATCATCAGACCCCCATCTATCAGTAAAAAAGTATTCAAACTCATTTATTTATTCCATCTAAGTGGTATTCCTTTTTTAACAGTGTCTTTTTTCATATCATCCATCTCTTTCCTGATTATGTTGTAAAAGGCTAACTCTTCAGGATCATTAGAACCGAGCCCATATTTCATTGTTGCAGCAAGATATATTCTGTGTATTCGATATGAAGATAATGCCACAAACCACCTGATTTTCTAAATCATACCTAACTTATTTCTACGTTGTTTGTATCTCCCTTACCAAGAGAAGTAAATTTTTAATAATAAAAAACTATGCTCTAATTCCTGCTCTAATTCGTCTATATTTAGTGATCTTAAAATTATTTGATTCTTTTTAAATTCTTGAAAGCTAGTGATAGATAGGTCTCGAGGCATGCCCTCGTCGGGACTTGAACCCGAGACCTCTCCCTTACCAAGGGAGTGCTCTACCGCTGAGCTACAAGGGCTGAAAAAAGTGGGCCGGGTTGGATTTGAACCAACGTAGGCAGAGCCAGCGGATTTACAGTCCGCCCCCTTTAACCACTCGGGCACCGACCCCCACTATTTGAACTTATCAGTTAATGGTCACTTTGTGTGAAAATGTTTTGGTTTTTTTGTTTCTTTCTAGATAGCATTTAAAAGAAAAGACTTAATTGCTGATGAATATTTTATTGATAAATGGGCCAAACCTTAATCTGCTTGGTACTAGAGAACCTGATATATATGGAAATAAAACCTTAAATGATATTGAAAATGATTTAACCAAAGTTGCCAAAGAAAAAAGAATGAATCTTGAATGCTTTCAAAGTAACCATGAAGGTGAAATAGTTGATAAAATCCAATACTCGGTTAAAAGTACACAAGGTATACTCATAAATGCTGGAGCTTTCACTCATACTTCAATCTCTATAAGAGATGCTTTAATTGGATCACAAATTCCATTTGTAGAACTACATATCTCAAATATCTTTAGCAGGGAAGAATTTCGAAAAGAATCTTTTCTTACAGACAAAGCAATAGGAATAATTAGTGGATTTGGTATTACAAGTTATTTTCTTGCTCTTGAGGGAATAATTGAATTTTTAAGTAGTAATAAGTAAATGCTAGAAGATTTTAAAAGGCCCTCTTCTAATATTAAGTATTTATCCTCATTGTCCTCAGAATATTGGCTTGAGCTAGCTTTATCGAATCCAATAGAGATACTTATTGATCATGCTAATTGTGAAAGAAAAGCTGCTGGAGTTGCAATTCAATTAATGTTTAGATATCCATCTGAACCAGAACTAGCAGAAGTTTTGAGTCCTATAGCAAGGGAAGAGTTAGAGCATTTTGAAAAAATACTATTTTTATTAAAGGATCTTGGTCATCCGCTTAAAGCTCTAAAACCTCCCCCATATGGAGCAGAATTGGCTAAATGTGTCAGAAAGGAGGAACCTTTTAGGATGTTAGACAGTTTCTTAATAGCTGGACTTATTGAAGCAAGAAGTCATGAAAGATTAAGTTTACTAGCATTGAATTCTGAGCAAAAATCTTTCAAGTCACTTTATGATTCTTTGCTTGAAAGTGAAGCAAGACATTTTGGGATTTATTGGAAACTAGCACAGACAAAATTCTCTAAATATGAAACTAACAAAAGATTAGAGGAATTATCTAATATTGAATCGGAGATCTTATCCCAAACTTTTGTTTTGCCAAGAATTCATAGTTAAGTGAATTTTGTTATTTATTTATGGGAATAAAAAAAACTCTTAAAAATCTAATTGGTTTTAAAAGCGATCTAGCATCATTAACAATAGTTGGTGTTGGTCCTGGAGATAGTTCCTTACTAACTATTGCAGCAGTTCAGGCAATTAAAAAGGCGAAACTTATAGTCTTCCCAATTTCAAGTGATGATAGAAAGAGTTCATCTGCAGAAATAGTCAAAAAATATATCAAATTCAAGAAAAAAATACCTATTATTTTTCCAATGGCAAGACAAGAATTGGATCCAGATCAAATCTGGTCTAGAGCTGTGGATATAATTGTTAAATCTATCAGAAATAACGAATCTGTTGCTTTACTTTGTCTTGGAGATCCTTCCTTGTATGCAAGTTCCTCTAATATTCTGAGAATAATAAATAATAATTATCCTGATATAATTACAATGACAATACCTGGGATATCATCTATCTCAGCAGCAGCAGCTTTAAGTAATTTTGATTTATTGATGAAAGGCGAGACATTGATAATAAAAGAATGTCCTTCTTCTAAATCAGAATTAACAGATCTAATAATTCAGACGAAGGTAAATAAAACTGTTTTAGCAGTAATGAAAGTTGGGAAAAGATGGAGTTCACTTAAAGAAATTTTAGAAAAAGAGAAAATCATTAATAAAGCTTTAGTCGCTCTAAATGTAGGGATGCCTGATCAAATTATTCAAGATGCTTCAAAATATAATTTGGAGTCCATGCCTTATTTCTCTTTGATTTTGATAAGACCTAATTAATGAAAAAAGATAGTTTTCTAAAAAAAGAATTTAAATGGCCGATAAGTAGGAAAATATTGTTTCTAATACTTGAAGATAAAGTAAGTGATATTTTTGTATGTGAATTGCTATGGGAAAGACTTTTTTATATCAATGAACCTTCTCAGGATGGATGGATATCAAGTTCCTTGACTCCCTCATATTGGGCAGAAAAATTTATAAAAGCTCCTCAAATTATTTCTGAACGATCAGCTTCGGTTCACTTGACACGATCTATTCCGAAAGATCAAAAACAAAATTTAAAAAAAATTCTTAATTTTAAAGGTTACAAAATTAACGAACTTTATCCTAGAAGAACAAGAAGAGCAACTGCTGTGAATTGGTTGATTTATTGGTCTATTGACTCAAATTCTTCTTTAGATGCTTTTTGTAAGTTACCTAAATTATCTCTCCCATCTCCTAATCCTGCAAAAGGTCATTATGGAGATCCTGAAATCAAATAAATATTCTTGTTTAGAGTAAAAGATCGTATTACGGGTATAGTTGTATTAGATCTAAATTTCTTAGGGGAATAATTGACTCTTCCATCAATAGCAATAATCGGAAGACCTAATGTTGGGAAATCTACTTTGGTTAATAGATTATGCCAAAGTAATGATGCGATTGTATTCGATAAACCTGGAGTTACGAGAGATAGAACATATCAAAATGCTTCTTGGGGCGGGAGGGAATTTCAAGTTGTAGATACAGGAGGACTAGTTTTTGAAGATGATAGTGAATTCCTTCCTGAGATTCGTACTCAAGTATTTTTAGCATTAGAAGAGGCTTCTCTTGCTTTATTTGTAGTTGATGGAAATCAAGGAGTAACTGACGGAGATTTATCAATAGCAAAATGGCTAAGGAATTCAGCTTGTAAGACAATTGTTGCAGTTAATAAATGTGAATCAACTTCCTTAGGCATTTCTTTGGCCTCTGAATTCTGGAAATTGGGTTTAGGTGAACCTTTTCCTGTCTCTGCTATTCATGGCTCTGGGACTGGGGATCTATTAGACCTTGTTATTGATGGATTTCCTAAAGATTTAAATGTTGAGGATAAAGAAGACAACATAATGATGTCAATTATTGGAAGACCAAATGTTGGTAAATCTAGTTTGTTAAATGCTATTTGTGGAGAAAAAAGAGCAATAGTTAGTGATATAAGTGGGACCACGACTGATTCAATAGATACTCTTATTAAAAAAGATTCCCATATGTGGAAAATAGTCGATACGGCGGGGATAAGAAGAAAAAAAAATGTAAAATATGGAACTGAATTTTTTGGTATTAATAGAGCTTTTAAATCTATTGATAGAAGTGATGTTTGCATCTTAGTTATAGATGCTATCGATGGTGTGACTGATCAAGATCAGAAATTGGCAGGGCGAATAGAAGAGCAAGGTAGAGCATGTGTAATAGTAGTGAATAAATGGGATCTTGTAGAGAAAAATAATTCCACAATTTATCAAGTAGAAAAAGAACTTAGATCGAAATTATATTTTTTACATTGGTCAAAAATGATTTTCATTTCAGCTTTGACTGGTCAAAGAGTTGAAAATATTTTTGAGCATGCTCTTAGTTCTGTAACCCAACATAGAAGGAGAGTTACAACTTCAGTCGTTAATGAAGTGCTCAAGGAGGCTCTTGGATGGAAAAGTCCACCAACAAAAAGAAGCGGAAAACAAGGAAGACTTTACTATGGGACTCAAGTGAAAAACCAACCTCCTACTTTTACACTTTTTGTAAATGACCCCAAATTATTTGGAATTACATATAGAAGATATATTGAAAAACAAATCAGATTAAATCTTGGGTTTGAAGGCTCTCCAATAATTTTACTTTGGAGAGGAAAACAGCAAAGAGACCTAGAAAAGGAGACATCTAAAAAGAATATTAATATTATTCAAAAAGATTAATGAATATTCTTACTAAATTTCCTATTGGACAATATGTTGATGGTAATAGTAGTTGGTTAAGAATTGTCGATAGTAGATTAAAGATAATTGCAGTATTAATTTTTCTAATTACTCCAATTTGGGCAGGCCCATTGTGGAGACTGAGTTTAGTTATTTGTTTGATATTTATTACTTTTATAAGTTTGATACCCCCTAGAGTTTGGTGGCGATCACTCCTCTTCCTTTTAGGATTATCATTATTTATTGGCTTACTGACGTTAATAGCATCTTCTGATATTCAATCTCTTGATAGCTACTTAAGAGATCCTAATGAATTGAATTTGATGTTAGAAAGTCAAGAGAATTGGAATATTTTAGAAATATCATCTAAGAAAATAGGATTTATAACTTTTGGGCCCTATAACTTATCTAGGAAAGCTTTTGAGTTAGGAATAAAAACTTCAACTTTAATATTTACTGTTATTCATAGTGTGAATTTGATGCTTCTAACAACATTACAAGAAGATATTGTCTGGGCCTTAAGTTGGTTCATGAACCCTTTACGAAAATTGGGTTTGCCTATTGATAAATGGCTTTTTCAATTACTGCTAGCTTTACGTTTTATTCCTTTAGTTCAGGAAGAATTACAAAATATAATCAAATCAGTATCAGTTAGATCAATAAATCTTAGAAGTTTGGGTTTTAAGAAATCTATAAATGTTTTATTAACAATGGTTGAAAGACTTTTTTTGAATATATTCTTAAGAATCGATCAAGGGGCAGATTCATTACTTTCCAAAAAAATAATATCTATAAAAAACCATAGATATAGTGATTTTGAAAAAAAAAATTCTCTAACTTTTATTTTTAATTCATTATCGATATGTTTTATATGCATAGCAATTTTTCTTAGAAAACAGTATGGTGCATGGTAAATAAATAAATTTTAGTTTGAGTTCAGAGCGTTATTTAAATCATCCAACATTTGGAATGTTGTATCAAGTCTCTCTAGGGATTGAGGGAAAGGATATTTATGCGACTTTGTATGCACAAAAAATGTTTTTCTTAGTCGAGGTTAAACAACGAGAAGTTTTTTTTGAAGTTATACCCTATTTAGATGCTCGAAATCAGTCTGAATTAAACTTGCAAAGAGCAAGAAGACAAGGATCAGAAGATTTTCCAAAATGGGAGAATTTATTTAGACAAACTTTTTTATAAAATTTGGAAATTTCAAATTACTTACAAATAAAAAAACAATTACCTATGAAGGTAAATTTACTTGCTGTAAGTAAAGGGTTTAGCATTAAAGAAATCAAAATTATAAATAATCTAGGACAGAACGATTTTGGGGAAAGTAGATTTCAAGAAGCTATTGAGAAGAAACGCTTATTAGATGATTTTAAAAATATAAAATGGCATTTCATTGGAAGATTACAGACTAATAAAATAAGAAAAATTGTTCAAAATTTTGAATATATTCATTCTGTAGACTCATATGAAAAATTATTAAAGATTTCTAACGTTTCATTTGAAGAGAAGAGAAATCCAATGGTAATGTTGCAAGTCAAATTAAGTGAGGATCCAAATAAAGGAGGTTTTAATCCTGAAGGATTGTTAGAAAAATGGGACCAGATTAAGGAATTTAAATGTATCAAAATTAAAGGCCTAATGACTATTAACCCAAAAGGTTTGAGTTCAATAGAAAATATTAAACTATTTAAAAAATGTCGATACCTTGCAGATTCACTCAAACTTCAGGATTGTTCAATGGGAATGTCAGGAGACTGGGAGGAAGCTGTTGAAGCAGGCTCTACTTGGTTAAGGTTAGGATCAATAATCTTTGGTAATAGAACATATTAGCCGGTAATTAATTATATTTTATAAAAATCTTGTTTTTAAACTTGCAGTAAACTATAAGTAACGTTATCTAGGTATAGGTAGTTTATTCATTCATAAAAGATGGATACCTTACTAAAGGTTTTTTGGCCTTTATTATCAATTTCAAGAGGATTTAAAAGGTGTCACTTATTTCTCGATTAAAGGCAGTTGTTGCAGGAGATGAT
>QCVV01000055.1 GCA_003210235.1 Prochlorococcus sp. AG-686-O05
CTTTTTGTTTAACTTTTGCTTTTGTCCAAGATAAAACATATGCCTTTTCCGAGAGAGGAAATGCCCAATTTACAGATGTTGTAAACACAGGTAAAGCTAACGATTGTCCTTCTTTAGATTCATCCCTAGTCGGATCAATATCTTTAGGAAATGGTGATTCTTTAAAAGGGATATGCATGCATCCAACAGAAGTTTATGTAAAAGTTCCAGGATCAAAAAGAAAAGAAGCAGAATTTGTCGCAACAAAAATTATTAGCCCTAGAAATAATACTACAGTTACAGAGGTATATGGAGATATAGACTCCGGAACATTTACTGAAAAAGGTGGTATTGATTTTCAATTAATTACTGTTTTAACTCCTGGAGGATTAGAGGTGCCATTCGCATTCTCTGCAAAAGATTTCGAAATTTCTTTTTCAATTGCGTTAATTAAATCATTACTATTTTCTATCTCATACGTATTAATTCCTTCCGTTATATCTAGTTTATTTTTTAAAGGACCATGGATATATTTGACTTTTGCACCCCTAAATCTTGCTACTTGAGCAAGCATTAATCCCATAGTTCCCGAACTATTGTTAGTTATCTTTCTTGCTGCATCTATTTTTTCTGAAGTACAACCTCCTGTAATTAAAAACTCTTTATTTAGTAAATCTCTTTGATAGGGCTTTTTATTTTGTAGGAGTAAAAACTTTAGAGCTAGTTGTATTAAATCATTTGGGGGTATCTTACCAACTCCAATTTCGTCACAAGCTAAGATCCCTTCACTTGGCTTAAGGAGCAGAACATTTGGATAATCTTGTAAATATATATAATTTCTATTAACAGCTTTATTACTCCACATCTTAGAATTCATTGCTGGAGCAACAATAATAGGCTTATTATTCGCAATTAAAATACTGGATATTAATCCATCAGCATTACCTATCACCCACTTTGAAAGTGTTGTTGCAGTCAAAGGAGCCATTATTAAAACATCAGCCCAATCGCATAAATCTATATGTAAAGGTCTTGAATGAAGATATGACCATTGGTCCTTATCTAATATGCAAGTATTCCTACTTAAGATAGAAAGTGAAAGTGGCTGAATAATTTTTTCAGCATTTCCAGAAACAACGCACTTTACCTCATAATTATCCTTAACTAATTGACTTACTAGTAAGGGTATTCTTACTGCAGCAATACTTCCAGTAATTAATAAAAGAACCTTAACTTTTAACTCTTTAGATTTAGTTTTCATCAAATTGTTCCTGTTCAATAAGATGAATATAATTTGATATTAATTTATAGCTATTTATTGCAAAAGCCCTTACCAAATCATAATTTATTAATACTTTAAATTTTCTAGCATAATTTTTCTCCCCAAATCTTTTGGGAAGCTCAAAAGTTTCTTCTTCATAAAAATACTGCAAAGGTTCTCCAATTATTTTTTTATGGTATGTAAATTTCATCTTTTATTCTTACTAGTATATTTTTAATAATATAACTTCAAGGAATTTATATTCACTAAATATATTGCTAAATTGCTCACTTTCAAAATGTTCAAAAAAAAAATTAAATCTATTTAATTTTATATATATTAATTCTTAGAATCAAATTATAAATTCTGTTTAAGAAAAAAATTATTTAAAATAAGAAGGACGCAATTTAAATTATGTCACAAACAAAAAAAGAGCAAGTAGTTAGTCATTTGCGTTATTTAAGGCAGGAATTAAGAGAAATGCATTTAGGAATTCAAGATGATGGACTATTCCCTGAACCTGGAGAACTAAGAGGAGTTCTTGCCCAAATGGAGGCTTTACTTGAATTGATTGAAGGAAATCCTAAAGTTAAATAAAATTATGAATAGATTTAGCACTTAGTTATTATTAAGAATGGTTTTTAAACCCCAAAAGACAAAATTTCAACGAAAAGTTATTGAAAATTTTGACAGTCTAAGCCAATGGGCAGTAAATCCATGGCGTAGATATTCTTTAGCTTTAACTGTTGTTTTGACTGGTTATTTTTTTGGGAGTTCATTAGGAATGATAAGCGCAGTCGTTGAATTAATTGACCCAGTAGGTGCTTTTTTATCAGTTATTTTTATTGAAATTTTAATTCAACTTAGACGAAGGTTACGTTTTGATAAAAGAAAAAAAATTTTAGTATTAGTAATTGATTCTCTAAGATTAGGTCTATTTTACGGTTTTTTTACCGAAAGTCTTAAATTGCTTTAAATTTAATTATTAAATTTACTTAGTAGATAAAGTAAAGCCATTCTTGTAGGTATACCATTTGAAACTTGATCATTTATTAAGCAATTTGGATATTTATCAACTATTCTGCTACTAATTTCAATGCCACGATTAATAGGCCCTGGATGCAAAATAGGAATATCTTTATCATTCAGAGTTAGTTTTTCTGGAGTCAAACAATAATTTTCACTATACGATTGAATGCTGCTTAATAAATTCTCTATCATTCTTTCTTTCTGTAATCTTAAAACAATTACTGCATCTGCATTTTTAATGGAGTCTTCTAATGACCTCGAAATTGTGATAGAACCTCTTGAAGAAATTGGGTCTTTCAATTGATTTGGTGGAGAACTACTTACAAAATCAGTGAATTCTTCAGGAATAAGTGTTGGTGGACCACACAAGATTATATTTGCACCAAATGCGGTCAATGCCCAAAGATTTGATCTGGCAACTCTTGAGTGAATTACATCCCCAACTATTAATATTTTTTTAGAATTTAATACCTCTGGTTTTAGTAATGTTGGAGAAAAGAATTTTATTAATGTGTAAAGATCTAGTAATCCTTGACTGGGATGGCTATGTAAACCATCGCCAGCATTAAGAACCGAAGTTTTTGCTTTAGATGCATCGAGTTTTTTGGAAATTTCTAAAGGGACATGGCTCGATGAATGTCTAATAACTAAGATGTCAGCTCCCATGGCAGCATATGTTAATGCAGTATCTATGAGAGTTTCTCCTTTACTTAAAGAACTTGAAGAAGGTGAAAAGCTTTGTACATCAGCAGAAAGCCTTTTGGCAGCAAGCTCAAAACTATTACGAGTTCTAGTACTAGCCTCAAAAAATATTGATGTTATTAACGTTCCTTGTAAAGCAGGTATTTTTTTTGTACCAGCATTATTTAGAGATTTAAATCTTTCAGTTAACTCAAAAACTGATTTGTAATCATCTATTGAGAAATTTGAAAGTGTGAGGATATGTTTGTGAGGCCAATTTCCCATTATGTTATACAAGAAAAATTATTAGTTGAATTTTTTAAATTAGGATTTCTATCACCTTTTTCCCTTTTACTAATACTTCTGCTCCTTTTAAGATACCAACGCCATTTTATATTTTTTGCTTTAGATATGCCAATTCTTGTTGTTTGAATTAAATCTTTTTTTTCTAAATATGACTTTCCTTTGCTGATCCATAAACATTTATTATTAAGAATTTCGAGGGAATTTAATTTATTATCTACTTCAAATGTTTTGGTTACTAATCCTGGTCCAGAAGCGGCTCTTTCGTTTTTATTTGATATGAAAACCGCCCTTATCAAAACACCACTCGCAAAATTATCTTTATCAGTAACAATGTTTAAACAATGATGAATTCCGTAAGATCTGTAAATATAAAATCTTCCTGGTTCACCAAACAATATTTTATTAGAAGAAGTCTTTTTATTATATCCATGGCAAGCCTCTTCTTCTTGTGAATAAGCTTCAGTCTCAACTATCATTCCTTTTATTAGGCCTTTATCAATTCTATTTCTAATCAGGTAGCATCCAATTAAGTCAGGTGCAACGAGCTTGGAGTGTCGGTTAAAAAAATTTTTTTTAAAAGATTGTGGATCTATTTTAGAATACTTATCTAAGCTTATTTTTAACGGTGAAATACAATTTAGTCTAGCTTTTGAAGCATAAAAAGATTTTTCTTCTTTTTATGAGATTTTATAAATATATTGTTATCAATTTTGTTTAATTCATTAAAGGCTTAAGTAATGTTTGTGAAAATCATTTAATATCTATAATGAAATTGATTTTTTGATAATTGAAAGCAGATGAAACGAATTAGTAGTGATGAGGTAAAAAAAGTAGCACAATTAGCAAGACTAGAATTAAATGAAAGTGAGATTCATCAACATGCAGAACAGTTAGAAAAAATTTTAGAATATATTAAACAACTAGAGAAAATTAATACCGAGAATGTTCCATGCACTACAAGAGCTATAGAAGTGGTTAATGTATTGAGAAAAGATGAAAAGAAAAATTATGAAAATTCTGAGGAAATTTTAGATTTAGCACCTTCAAGAGAAAATAAATTTTTTAAAGTGCCAAAAATTATTAATGAATAGCTAGTTACCACCGATATAAGTCTTATTAACTATCTTTAGTAAGATTTTTCTTATTTTAAAACTTGGTAATGAATTTATTATTTTTCTAAGTTTTCCTTTTTTACTTTTGTGACTTCTTATCCCTATAAGTAGATCATACATAAAATTAAAAGTGTCACCTTTAGTTTCGAAAATCCCTACTCTTTGAGGTGAACCTTTCATATCCAATAAAGGTTTGGTTTTTTCGTAAGCTATTTTGTATTCAAACCAGGGTATTGAAGGCCATAGGTGATGGATTAAATGATAATTTTGACCCATTATGAGAATATTCAAAAATTTGCCTGGATAAACTCTTGAGTTTATCCATTTATTTTTTGAGCGAAATGGCCTGTGAGGGAGATAATCAAAGAAAATACCTAAAGTAACTCCAACCATTAATGCAGGACCAAACCATAAATTATAGATTAAGTTCATAAAGTCAAATTTTAAGCCAGCTAAAATGATTGTTATAAATATGGATCTCTCTATTCCCCACTGAAGTAATTCATATTTTCTCCAGAGTTTTCTTTGAAAGAAAAATATTTCATGGTAAAAAAATCTTGGAGCAATAAGCCAAATTGGCCCAAAAGTACTCACAATATGATCTGGATCATTTTTAGGATCATTTACATGAATGTGATGTTGTAAATGGACTCTAGTGAAAACTGGGAAACTGAAGCCTAAGAGTATGGCTGATCCATGTCCCATTGCTTGGTTTATCCAAGGTACAGGATGGGCAGCCTTATGACATGCATCATGTATCACAGTTCCTTCAATATGAAGAGCAAGAAATGCAGTGGCAACTAGAAGAGGTAGAGGCCAAACACCTCGGTACCACTGCCATATACTCAGGAAAGCAAGAAAATAACCGCCAAAAAACAATCCTAATGTTGGGTTCCAAAAACTAGGAGGATCGACATAATTTTTGATCTCCCTGTTCCAGTTAAATGTCTTGGAGGAATTAGTTTGAATATTTTTATTTTTACTAGTTAAGTTTGAAATTGTTTCTTTTAATCTATAAGTAATATAACCAATAATTCAAAGTGATTGCATAACAATATCAAATTCTTTTAAATTTTTCTAAAATTATTGAGCTTAGTATTATGTGTCAAATTAAGGATCTTAATTAAAAAATATTTTTAAAATATACCTCGTTAAACTAAAATTAAATTTAAGCGGTCGTGGCGGAATTGGTAGACGCGCGAGTTTTAGGTACTCGTATCTTCGGGTGTGGGAGTTCAAGTCTCCCCGACCGCATTTCAAGGGGAAGTTAATATTAAGCAATTAAACTAGTTAACTATTTGCATATTTACTATAATTTATATATTAATAAAAAATTTTTTGACAATTTATATAGGCTGTTTATATTTATTCTTTGGAATTATATTTTTGTTAATGCCTCTAATATATATCGAATTAGGTAGACCAAGAGATTTTATCAAAGGTGGCTTAAACCTAGTTATTGGGATGTTATTAATTTTTAAGCACAATAGTTTTGATACTTTATATTCTTCAATTTGTATTGTCATAACTACATTACTAACTTTTTATATAGTAGAAATTTTTTCTATAAGGTGGAACCAGTTAACTAATCAAGAAAAAAATAAATTAAAAACTTTAGAGGAATTGAAAAAAAATCTTTCAATTTTTTTAAAGGCCATCTCTCTTGCAAGGAAAGATTTTTTAAATTCAAACAATATTTTAAAATTTGGAAGAAAAAATGAAAATTTAAATAAAAAAAAGTGGGTTAGGAATGACGAAAATGATAATATAGTTAATTCAAATAAAAATAATTTACTGACTTTAGAGATGCCAAAAAATGCAACAAATCAATCTACAAAAGATATAATCAATGAGGTTAAAAATAATTAAATAATTTAATTGATCATAAATAAATTCTATAATTTCGAATGAAATCACAACATAATAAAGAAAAAAAATCTGGCTTTTCTTATAAAGAAACTTTGAATTTGCTGAAGACTGACTTTTCGATGCGAGCTAATTCAGTAATTAGGGAACCAGAGATTCATGAATTCTGGTCAAAAAATAAGATTGATTTAGAATTGGGTTCATCTAATAAAGGTAAGAATTTTACTTTGCATGATGGACCACCTTATGCAAACGGTTCCCTCCATATGGGACATGCTTTAAATAAAGTTTTAAAAGATATTATTAATAAATATAAAACCTTAAAAGGTTTCAAAGTTCATTTTGTACCAGGTTGGGATTGCCATGGGTTACCAATTGAGTTAAAGGTTTTACAAAGTTTAAAATCCAATGAAAGAAGAAATTTAGATTCATTAGGTTTAAGAAAAAAAGCAACAGATTATGCAAAGATTCAGATAAACAATCAACTAGAAGGTTTTAAAAGATGGGGTATTTGGGGAGACTGGGATAATCCATATTTAACCCTTAAAAAAAATTATGAGTCTGCTCAGATTGGTGTTTTTGGAAAGATGTTCTTAAATGGCTACATATATAGAGGTTTGAAACCTGTTCACTGGAGTCCAAGTTCTAGAACAGCACTTGCAGAAGCAGAATTAGAGTATCCTGATGAACATTTTTCAAAAAGTATTTATGTTTCACTAAATATTACTAAATTATCAGATGCAGTTCTTCTTAAATTTGAAGAAAAAGATCTAAGAAACAAATTACTTTCTAATTTAAATAAATT
>QCVV01000056.1 GCA_003210235.1 Prochlorococcus sp. AG-686-O05
CGGAACAAATGATAAAAACTTTTATTCAAAAATGTAATGAAGGAAAGGGTCTTTTAGCTCCAAGAATAGTTATTGGTATTCCAAGTGGCGTTACCAGTGTTGAACGAAGAGCAGTTCGAGAAGCAGGATTAGCAGGGGCACGGGAAGTCTATTTAATTGATGAACCTATAGCTGCCGCAATAGGAGCTTCTTTGCCAGTAACGGAACCAATTGGAACTATGATCGTTGATATTGGCGGTGGAACAACTGAAGTAGCAGTATTGAGTCTTGGAGGAACAGTTGTAAGTGAATCTCTTCGAATAGCAGGAGATGAAATAAATGAATCAATAGCTACCTATCTTAAAAAAAAGCATAATATGGTTGTTGGTGAAAGAACATCAGAAAAGATAAAAATTAAAATAGGTTCTGCTTTCCCTGATGACAGTTTTGACAATACATCTTTTGAAGTTAAGGGATTACACTTATCCTCCGGCTTACCAAGATCTATTTCTTTAACCGCTGGAGAAATTAGAGAGGCTATGACTGATCCTCTTAGTAAAATAATTGAAGCTATAAAAAGAACTCTCGAGCGAACTCCTCCTGAATTAGCGGCAGATATTGTTGAGAGAGGAATCATGCTCGCGGGAGGTGGAGCTCTAATAAAGGGAATTAATGATTTAGTAACTCAAGAAACTGGAATTTTTACTCATATAGCAGAAGATCCATTGTTATGCGTAGTTAATGGCTGCGGAAATGTACTTGATGATTTTAGAAGACTTAAGAGGTGTGTAGACACGGTTGATTTAGGAACTAATTCAATAAGAACTTAATTACTTTTCTGATGAATTTTTTACTAGTAAAAATTAGATAAAAAATTATACTTTAATAAAAAAACTCTTTCTTTTAATATCCACTGAGAAACAATTTAAAAATGAAGCAAGAGGAAAGAAAGAAATTACCTAATAAAAAAATAATTCGCTCAGCAAAAGTTGAAGCAAAAGAACAATTTACCAAATCTGCATTAGAAAATTTAAAAAATGAAAATGAAAGAATTATTAATTCATTAAAAGAATCTGGTGAAATCGATTAATTAAATAAAGAACTTTCTACATGATTTATTAAAGCCTAAACGAAGAAAGATTTAAGATTTATTATTTTTCTAATAAATAAAATTTCTCTTCACCAACTTTGTCTGGTTTCACTATTTTACAACCTTTATCTTTTTCTAAATCGCAATCTTTCGAGGCGGCAACTGTTTTCCATGAACAAACTTTTTCTTCTGAGTATTCTTGTTTAATCGTCCACCCATCGTTGATATACTTTTCGAGATTACTATTTTCTCCACATGAAACTGTAATTTCAATACTATTTTCTTTTTTAATACTTTCTTCTGATGATTGTATTCCAAAACTATTTTTAATTTCAGTCGATTTTTTCTCCAATATTTTGCAACCGCTAACTAAAAATAGGATCATAAATATATAAAGTAATTTTTTATATTCTTTCATTTATCTATCATGCAAGTATTAAATTTTCTATTCGCTGTTTCTGTAAAGCCAAGATCCAAAAACTTTATGTAGTCACTATTTTTGTCCTTACATATTTTTTCTTTGTTTTCAATTTGTATTTTTCTCTGTTCTTGAATTAATATTTGATTTCTGAAGTTCTCGATAAATTTATAAATATATGGAATAGTTGCTATGAAGAATCCAATAAAAAATGAAAAAGCAAATGCCGAAGTATATTTTTTAGAGTTATTTTTAAGACTAATTTTTGCAAAATAATTATTTAGTTTAAACATAATTTTAATTTTTTTTTTAATTACTATCGCTGCTCCAATTTCTTGTAATTTTGTAGAGAAATTTTCGTATCCTCTTTCTAAATGCTCTACCCCTCCAATCAAAGTTTTCCCACCTGCTGAAAGTCCTGCAAGAGCCAATGCAGCCGAAGCCCTTAAATCAGATCCTAGAATTACACTTCCTTTTAAGTTTTTAACCCCTACTACAGTTGCAATATTATCTTTTACAGTAATGTTTGCCCCCATGCGATTTAGCTCTTTAACATGATGCATTCTATTTTCAAATACTGTTTCTTTAATTTTTGAAATACCATTTGCTGTTGCCATTAAAGCCATAAAAGGTGCCTGTAGATCAGTTGGAAAACCAGGAAATGGACTGGTCGTCATATCAACTGAATTTAAAATTTGATTGGGAATGATTTTTAAACAAAAGTCTGAATATTCGAACTTGCAGCCACAAAGTTCTAGTTTGTTAATTACTGCTTTTAAGTGATTTGGTTCGCATGGGAAAAGACTAATTGTTGATCTTGTTATTGCCGCAGCAAGTAAAAAAGTACCTGCTTCAATTCTGTCAGGTATTACTGTGTAATCGCATCCTTTTAGGGATTCAACTCCTTCAATTGTTATACATTCAGATCCCGCACCTTTTATTCGTGCACCCATTAGATTCAACATGTTTGCTAAATCTACAATTTCTGGCTCCTCTGCTGCGTTGTTTAATATAGTTTTCCCTTTTGCTAAAGATGCTGCCATTAATAAAGTCTCAGTGGCACCTACACTTTTGCATTTAAAATTGATTGATGATCCCAACAATCTTTTTTTGGGATTAATTACTTTAGCTATTAAATAATTATTTCGGTATTGAAATACAACTCCTAATTTTTTCAGCGAATTTATATGTTCATCAATTGGTCTGGATCCTATCGAACATCCTCCCGGTAAAGGTATCTTAGCTGTTCCAAATCTTGCAAGGATTGGACCAATACAAAAGAAACTCACTCTAAGGGCATGATATAAATCAAAAAATAAATCTTGAGGTGGAATGATAATTTCTTTAGTATTTATTGTTAATTGATTTGCCTTCGATTTTATATTTATGCCCATTGCAATTAATAATTTAGACATAATTGCAACATCTGAAATTTGAGGAACATTAAAAAGATTTATTTCGCCTTTAGAAAGAATTGAAGCTGCCATTAGGACTAGAGCAGAATTTTTAGCACCACTAATTTTTAAATGCCCTTCAAGAGGGTTGCCTCCTTTTACTTCGATATAGTTTTTGAAAAAGTAATCGACTCTAGGGGGTTGAAGAGTTTTATTTTGTATTTTCATAAATTAAAATTCTTCAAGGTTTGTCATTGATGAAGAACAATATCGTTTTTGAGAAGCTAAATCCCCCTTTTCCCAGCAACTTTTTATTTCAACATTATTTATTCCAGAAGATGAAAACTTTATTATTGATGGTGATTGATTTGTGTTAGTTAAATCGAAGGCATTAACACTTTTGTTCCTACCGAGAGATGAAGCTTGCGGCTTTGTTTGCTCTAAAAAAGCTAATGGAAGACAAAATAGAAGCGTTGTTAATATAGTTTTCTTCTTCATTTTTAATTACTTTGAATAGTTCATTTTGAAAATGATTCATTGTTTCTAATGTCTTAAAAATAAAGATTTTAAGATTTGATCAGTCCAAGTATTAATAGATTGCTTTTTAAGAAAGCATTACTTTCTAAGGTTTGTAATTGAGCAAATAATTGTTTCACTGAAGAATTAAATAAATGCTCAAAAAACCTTTGACTGTTGTGATCCCCATCACCACTGCCTTGCAAATGTACCTCTTAATAGTTACACACTTATACATACTATCACACACTTAAAATATTTCTTTGTTTTCTGGATATCACGATAAAATCTCAGTATATAATAAATAGCAGTTAATTAAATTTACTAAGTTGGTATTAATAAATACTATTTGTTATACTATAAGTGTGTATCGTTTTCTGTAATTTACATTAATCAACTAATGCCTACTAAGCTTGATAGGGTACAGGTTCTTTTTCAGAAAGAGTTATTTAAAAAGCTTAAGATAATTGCAAAAATTGAACGCAGATCATTATCTAGTATGGTTGGAAGCATGGTAGAAGATGCAATAAATTCTAAAAAATATCAATCTCTTTTATCGAAGGCAAAGTCAGATGATTTAAAATCAAAAATTGATGAAAGTAAATTATTAATTAATGAAATTTTAAAATCTAAGAGTTCAAATCAATCAGATATTGATGAAAATTCTAAATTAAAACAAATTGAAGATATACTCTCTTTAATATCAGAATCTAATAAAGAATCAGTGGAAGAATCAGTGGAAGAATCAGTGGAAGAATCAGTGGGAAAAGATTTATTATTAGTAGAAGAAGCTTTGAAACCAGAAGGTTTAGTTAAAGAAATTGAATTTCTAACAAATCAAAAGTTGAGCAAAATGAATGCAATGCTCAATCAAATCAATAAAAATAAGGATTTAAATGTTTAAATCAAGAGATTAAAAAGTCATGTGGATAGGAAGAATTTGCTTATTTGGATGGTTAAGTTCATATATTTCAGGCTTTTTCATGGAACCTATTTCTCACCGAAAATATGTTGCATTTTTAGAAAAGAAATTATTTCAAGCATCAAGATTTCTGCCCTTTGGTAAATATAGTTTAAGAAAATTCATGAAAAAAGTATTAAATTCCACACTAAGAAATAAATAATGAATAAATTTGAAAAAATAGAAAAGAGAATGAATGAGTGGCAGAGTGGGATAAGAATACTCTATAAAGATGTCCAAACAAACCATAACTGGACAGATGATCATGTTTGGAAAGAACTTGAAAATGAGATAAAAAGAATTTGTCCTGAGGGTCAATTTGGAGAGGATGACTTGGCTTGGACCAGAGAAATTCTTACATCAAAAAGAGATATTACTTTATGGGAAGCTGTAAGACTTACTATTAGATTTAAAAATTCAACGCCTCTGTTAGATGCTCTTAGTAATCTTAGAGCTCGAGAGAAATCTGGAAATTAATTATTTTTCAAGAATTTAATTATAGTTTGACTAAATTTATAGATACATCTGGTTTTGATAATGTCGAACAAGTCAGAAAATGGTATTTAGGTATTCAATCAACTTTTAAGCAAATACAGCAACAAAATAATTATGATAAAAAACAAGCTTGGGATAAATTAAAAATAGAATTACTTAAATCAGTTGCAAAAGAAGATTTTGTACAGAATGATCTTGAATGGGTTGAAGATCTCCTCCTTCATGAAATAATTCCAACTACTGAAGAAGCCTGTAGATTTGAAAAAAAATATCCTAATCAAACTCCTTTAATTGATGCGCTTGCAAAAATTTTCTAGTTTATTTTTTGATTTAAATAATACTTACCCCTGTAAATGTTTTGATATTATCTATAGTTTTTTTTGGAGTTTTTATAAGGTCTTCATATGTAACTTCTATTAAATTGTCCTTAGGAATAATATTTTTCATTATTTGCCATTTATCTAATATGAAAGATCTAGTAAACTTTGCATCTTCCCCTGCGTTACCAAGATATGGAATAAAACCAAATTCCTTATTAAATGATTTGATAGATTTTTCTATACTTTTCACATGATCGTATGTACGTTCAATGTAAATAAATTTTGAGTTGGGAAATAACTCAAGTAACAAGTCAACTCTCGTGGTGAATGCTGGAGCTTTATTGATAAAAACTTTACCAGGTAAACCATCATGAATCCATGCCCATTCAAGCAGTAATTTTAATTTTTTTTTGAAATCTAATGTAGCTTTCCATTTGTACCATCTTTCTAAATCCTTAGATAATGACTTTCCAAGACCAATTGATGTTGGAGGATGTTCGCAACTTAATCTCATTAAGGCAATATCTAACTCTTGAGGTCCCTCTGCTAATAATGGGACCCAATCAAAAAATCTATTTTTATAAGATGGTATAAATTTGCGAAAAAGTTCTTTAAATATTAAGGCTGCCTGAGGGCAACATGAAAACGTATTTTTTATTGTGGCTGCTTTAGTAGCTTTAACTATTTCTGTGTGGAGGTATGTTGTTCCACTTCTCCATGCACCTATAATAAAAATTGGATCAGGCATATTCCTTGGCTTCTTGTAAAGAATTTTTTGCAACCAATAAAGAGGTTCAGCCAACCAACCGAGTACAATATTCTGGAATAAATATAAAGAAATAATAGGAAATCTATTAGCTCTTTTTAACAACTCAAACTGAACAGAAGGTCTTAAGCATCCAATAATAATTAAGCGTGGATTGAAAAACAATAATCTATTTATATCCAAAATAAAGATTATCTAATGAACTTTCGATAAGTCAATCAGTACTTATTTCTTTTGTAAGATACTTAAAAAAATCTATACATCTCTATGAAAGTAACCTTATAAACACTTTCCCTTGAGGATTCTCACCCCTACTTGATTTTTCATAGATTTCCAGAGTGAAAATGCATCTTATAATATTCTCTTATTTACTGTTTCGACTGCCCTTTTTACTATCCTTTTAAGCGAAATTATTGTGTAGGAATAAAACGTTCAAAAAAAACCTAAGTTTCTAAGGGATCTGCAGTCCAGCTAGAAAAGCCCGCATCCAACCCCTATCTATTAAATTAATCAGCACTTAACTTTTGGCAGGAATTTGTGAGGACTCATATATACGTATTGGTAAGGACGATTACCCCCATGCCAACCCTTGAAACCTGAAAAAAAGGAGTATTCCAAATAGGTAAATACCATTAGCCTGGTCAGTTCTATTCTCAATAAGTAGTAGAATGATATTAAATAAACTTTCTGTCCTACCAACAGATAACTATAATCCACTGTTACACAATTTCTTTGAAGTTCTATACTGGTAGGACATTAAACTGTTATACCTAATAGGAAAAACTATAAGATTCATTTAGTAAACTATAA
>QCVV01000057.1 GCA_003210235.1 Prochlorococcus sp. AG-686-O05
ATTCTAAATAAAGAAAGAAGAGAAATGGAATATATTAAAGGAGTTTATAAGAGAAGAGTTCAAGCTGAAATTGATTCTTATAAAGATTCTGAGGATGAAGATAAGAGAGATACAATCCAATCTCAAGATATATTGATGATCGACAGAATTTCTATCTAATTATTTAACTCTAGTCATTATTGAATAGTTAAATATTTTTTAATTATTAATATTGACCAATTAGCTAATTCCACTAA
This sequence comes from Prochlorococcus sp. AG-686-O05, assembly GCA_003210235.1. Classification (GTDB taxonomy): domain Bacteria; phylum Cyanobacteriota; class Cyanobacteriia; order PCC-6307; family Cyanobiaceae; genus Prochlorococcus_A. The sequence goes on from QCVV01000057.1 coordinate 237, forward strand.
ACAAATTTTTGAAAAAGGAAAAATTTTATGAGCGGAGATTTCGAGACATACGAAATAAATCAACCAAAAAATTCATGTTTAAAGAAAGTATCAGAAAACAACACAGAATGGTTAGATGAATTAATTAATAAAATCGAAGATATGAAGAACAAGATATCTGATACTGTTTAATCTAGGATGATTAAATTTGCCTTTATATATTGACAACTGAGTAAAAATACTCTATTAATGAAGTGTAGCTAAAGCTACCAAAGCGTCCGATCTACCTCTAGATAGACCGCAGTACGACTCAAGCCAAAGGACGGGGACTTGAGCAAGTTCAGGAGCTGCATCATGGTAAACATGTATTTTAATGGCAAGTCATTTGTATATTGCAAGAGTCAAGAAGAGAAGACAATAAAGTTCACTTATAGAGGATCTAGTTATTCGAGATAAAAAATCTCATATCTAATAGATATTTAATAAACAATTATTTTAGGGTTTACTATGAAATTTACTAATTCTCCTTTTGCCATACTCGACAAGAATATGAACGCATTAGATTATCAAAAAAGAAATCTTATATATGAAGATTATTGGAGAAGAGGAGATGAAAATTATTCTCTCGTAAAGAATCTAAAAAAGTAGTCTATGAACTTTAGTAATTTTTTTGATTAGTTCGGCACTATTCTTGTTATTAATTAAGTAGATACTTTTTTATTTAATGCCATTAGATGTTTTTCTAATGAATATGTGTGTTGTAGTTATTGGTTTTTTGGTTAGAAGAGAGATCAAACTTAAAAAAACTAGATAGATTATGAAAACACAAATTTTTAAAGAGCAGTACGTTCCAAATGTCCATGCTATTTCTCTATTACTAATACTGCTTCTATGTCTGTGGTTACCGCTAGGACTAAGATTCTTTTTGATACTTTAGTCAGGCAAATTAGAGATGAAATTTAATTCTCAAACTCTAATCTTGCTGTTAAACATAACTGTCTGTATTTTGGTATTCGTTTTTTAACTTTCAATTTCCTTTTAAAAGATATTCTTCATAATTAGTGAATTAATCAATAAAGGATTTATGCAAACATACATAGTTCAATGGCAGTTCCCATCAATGGAAGCTTCGATGAAAGCTACCAAAACATTTACTGATTACGTAAAAGAGGGATCTCCTTATGACAGTTTCGAAGGATTCAAAGTTTTAAATAGAGTTTTAAATCCTCAAGGAGCTAATGGTTGGGCAATAGTTCAAGCTTCTGATCATTCAAAAATTTGGCAGTGGTGTCAACCTTGGAGTGCTGGCTTTGGAAATGAAATAGAAGTTACACCTGTTCTTACTGATGAAGAGTTCGTTGAAGTTACAAATCAGATAGAAGCAGCAGCGTAATAGCTTTTTATTTATTTCACTAACCTCAAACCCTGCTATATCCGAACTGTGTTTTGAAGACTTTAAAAGGAACTCCTGTTCCTTTCATAGCTTCAATTACTTTATCTCCGACAGTTCCGTAAAATTCAACAGAAAAATTAGTTCCTAACTCAGAATGAGCTTCAAGATATACACCTACTGCTGGATTAGCTAAATGAGCAAGTAAAGCATCATCGTTTTTATAAACTTCTGACCATACAAAACGAAGAGGATCATCTGGATCTTGATCAAAAGTATGATGAAGCATTCCTGGTTCGTCTGCTTCAACAGCTTTATCTGTCTTATCAGCAATTTCTAAATATTCGGAAACTTTATCTTCCTTAACCCTTAATTTTGCTAGAAGAATAAATGGAGTATCTGATCCAAAATTAGACATAAAAAAAGACCCTTGCGAGCCTAGGTGATGGGGATTTCTATCATGGCAAATAAAACAGAAACAAACAACCCCACCTAAAGTAAGAAATATTACAGTCAAACACCATATGTAGTGCTATCATATTGGAAAGGCTAGGTGATGGGGATTATCAAGCTTTTTGAAAAGGACGAAGCTATCGTCCTTTTTTTATGGATATAACTTCTTAATAGCTTCTATTTGTTCTTCCTTTTTTATTTCTTCAGCATCATAAACAGGACAAGTATTTTGATTAAGTGATGAGAAAAAAGCACTCGTTTTAAAACGTTTGAACATAGGACTGAGTAGTAAGCGTTTCATTTATTTATTCAATAATAATTGCCCCGCCCATTCCAAAAGATGCATGCGGAGAACAAACATAATAGTATTTGCCTGCTGATACGTCCTTCGTATTCCATGATAATTTTCCATTTTGAGTTCCAGGGGTACCAGAAATTGTCCCCGTGGTTACCTGATTACCACTTCCACGAGAAAATTCAGTCTTTATATAAAACGGATGACGAGATGCATCAACATCAAAAATAATTGTGTCTCCTTTACTAATAGTAACTGTAGGATCTTCCCCACTTACAGTTCCATTCCTATCAGTTCCACTAAGAATATAGTTGCGATAACTTTCTGCTGATACGTCTATTTTAAATACTTCTGAATCTGCAATAGCTGGTCCTGTGAAACCAAAAAGTAAAGTCAAGAATAAAAGAGATCGCATAAATTTGAATATTTTATACTTGAATCTTAGAAACAAAAGGAGCTAATTGTTTATATTTTAGATCGAATTTCAATTACTAATAATTAGCATTGCAAGTGGTAAGCGTTTCATAAAAAATATAGGCATATTGAATTTACTGAAAGTGTTGAGTTGTGTGCATTATTTCTAAGTTGAAGTTTCTATTTCTTCATAAAGGGTTTTAGTTGAAATAAAGAATAAAAATTACGAAGCTTTCCGAAAAAAGTTTTTTCTCTTTTTATCTTGCATCTTGTTATACCTTTTATTTATTTCAGATATGTAAGCTCTAGATTTTATTTCCTTTTCAATTTTTTCTTTACGAAGCTTTAGAGCCCTGAGATCTTCGATTGAATTGAGGTTTGACTTTTCACTGGATTTGAAAAGATTCAAAAAGTTTTTAATAATTTTCTTCATCTTCCAAAATAACAACCTGACAGCTGATAGCAATAGATAAAATTGCCCTTTAATGTAGATCGACTGTTAATAATTGAAGTATTATTTTGGATTACTAACTCTAAAAACAATATTGATTATTAATTATGGGAAATTCAGACGAAATCATCAAAGAACTTAAAGAGAATTTATACCACAACGAACTAGCAGATATATTTTAAGAGAACTATTAGATCAAAATAAGGAGTTTGAATAATGAAAAATAAAGTTCTACCTTTTATAAAAAAATACCCAATGAGCATTTTATTAGCGATTATTGCTATAAATTTATTCTCTATTGCTGGCAGTTTAAGAACAGAATCTTATTTAAATCGGGAAAAGAATCTTTGTGTTAAATATCTAAAACATCAGATAGATCGAGACACACTTATCAAAAGACTAAAAATAGTTAAAGAAGCAAATCCTTCTAGCGTTTGTGATTCTGTTCTTAATAGCTAAGAATGGAAAAATTTACATTGATAAATAAGGATAGATCCAGGATAAAAGTATTTGAACCATTTGAAGACATAACAAAACCATCTCCAAGTATTGATGCAATTATGATTAGTTATGGTTGTGTGTATAAGAGAAGTAGTAAACCAGTTATGAAAGGAAGTAGGGTGGAATCTATAGAAGATGCAAGAAAGGAATATAAGGAATTGTTAGAAGAAGGTTGGAAGAAAACAAATATCTTTAAAAGTTATTTATAGGAACAAGATATACCAAAGTATCCAATGAGAAACCCTTCCAGAAATTCCCACTACTGAAAGGGTTATTAAATTGAAAACACTACTATACGTAATCAATCTATGTCTCTTTGAGGTTTGGCCTCAATTTATTTATAGCAAAATAATTAGAAACAAGCTTATTTTAACTTCCGAATCCATATAGTAATCAGCATCTATCTATTAATCATCTTCTTTTCCTTCTTGGTCTAAGTCTTTCTTTTTTTATAAGTCATTTCTTAGTCATCCTAAAAGTTAAATAGGCAAACCCACCAAGCAATAACAAACTAACAGCACCATAAGTAATTGCTATCCCGTACATATGTGTCACTTCTTTTTGCTTCTCATTTGATATTGTAAAACAGCTTTTAGGTGTTGTACTTCTTTTTCTAAAACTTCAATTCTTTTTTCTAATTCTTGGTTTGTAGACATAAATAAGGAGGAGATCCATCTCCTAAGTTTAGATCGACTGTCAATAAGATATTTTCATTTTGATGATTGTGATCAATTTATTTAGTAAAAATACTTGACGAATTAATTTCTCTTCACTTATATTACTAGTACACATGTATTACTTAGTAATGTCTCTAGGAGGAGCCAATGTTTGGACTAATTTTTCTTATGGTTATCGTAATGAGTCCCCCAGTGGTTGGTTACTTAACCCCGATCGCAGCAGACTAATTTTATTTATAAGAAACAAAAAATCTGCCAGAAACAATATCAGGATTTTTGCACATACATATTATGCGAATGATCTTGGTGAGCCCACTGCAATTAAATCATCAAGTCAAATGCATTTGGACGATGCCTGGGATAAATGGCATGACCTTCAATTAGAAGGTTGGACTTTTGAAGAACTTGAATTACCTGAATCAGCATGAAAAACCTAAATCCAATTAAAAAGAAACTATCCAAAGAGGACAGGAAAATATCTGTTCAAGATCCATCAAAGTTATTAGCAGAATTTTTCAATGGTGTTGTAATTGAGCTTGATGAAGAATACGCATATGACTAATGGAAGATCCTCAGTCATGGGCTTACTTCGAGCACCCCTCAGAACTGAAACCAAAGAGGACAAAAGTTTGCGCGTCATGCAGTCACTTCAGATACAGCACGACAGATTCTTGTGTAATTATTCAGACCTGTCCGCTTCATCAAAGATTAATTCATGGAGATGAGCACTTAAAAAAGGGCTGTAGATTTTGGAAGAAAGATGTGAGGATATTTGCGCCTGAAGCTGCTTGAAATCATTAAATAATTAATCTTCTGAGTTATATCTCAGAATAGTTGCTATTGAACTCTTATCGCTTGAGGAAAGTTCTCTATCTTTATATTTCCATTCAAACCAGGTAATACATTCATTTAGATTTGGATTTTCTTTATAAGTTTTTTTCCAGTTTTGTATCCAATTGGCTAAACCATTTGCTTCATCTGTATTTAACATTATCCATCTAACCTATCTGCATAATCTCTTAAAACTTCAGCCATCTTTTGAGGTGGAATTTCTTCCTGATATTCTCTACATAAATCAAAAAATTTATCTGTGAAATCTTTCATTGAAGAAGACATAAAAAAGGAGCTAATTGCCTCTTATTTTATATCGACTGTCAATTACTTACTAATACCTAAAATCTAAATGCCGATAATCGGAATTGAACCGATGACCTACTGTTTACGAGACAGTTGCTCTACCGCTGAGCTATATCGGCAAGGAATATAACTAATACTTTATTGCACTATGTAATAGAAAAATAATATAAATCTATAGTTTTAATAAGAAAAGCCAGAAGCAATCTACAGTCCTGTGGATTATTACGAATATGTTTCGAAAGATATGGATTTTAATATAACTCAGGGAATGGTTTTACTTCTTCTAAAACCACTTAATTTTCCTGCCAATCTAGTTCTTAATCTTATAATTTTTATAACTGATCCAAAAAATAAAATCGGATATTAATATTTAATTTTTATCTACCACTTCTCCTCCATGCTCTCTCGCTATTACATCTAGACACCTAAGAATATCTTTATTATTTAATAGATCTGTTTCACTCAAATATCTAAGAAGAGTTCTTATTTGATCAATTGTGTTTTCATGTAATTCTGGAAGTGCCATAACTAATACTTAATTAACATCTGCCAATAAGGATACACCTCATAAGACTTTCTATAAGTAATTGTAATTTTCTAGAATTTATTTTTATATAAGCGTTGCAAATAGTAAGTGTTTCAATATTTGCTTTTTTATCCAAAAACTTTCCTAATAAAAAAAGGGGTTATAAAACCCCTTTTATTCGGATGTAAGTAATAAATTCAAATTAAGAATTTAATGCTTCCATATCTAAAAGAGCTTGCTTTTGTCTTAGCTCAAAAACAGAAGGATTATAAGGAGTAATCTCTCCATTTTTTGTAGCAAGAAGCTGGGCTTTGTTTAGCCTTTCTGCTCTTTTGATTTTCTCTCTAATGATTACGAGGTTATTCATGACCTTTGCAGTTAATGGAAATCCCGTTCCCTATTTCCATTTCATGCGTCCAGATATTACTAGGATGAACGTATTTCAATAATAACATCGGCTCTTTCTAGCCGTGAGAGTAGAAATCCCTAAATATAATCAACTCTTCAAAGCAATTTAAGTCAGATCAATTGTCAATAAGTGAAGGCTTTATCAGTGAATCAATTATGCTGTTAATGCTTCCTGACTACTTACCCACTTTTACGTATTCAAGGTTGTACATATATCTTTCACCATCGTCATTACTATCATCGTCATCATCGC
>QCVV01000058.1 GCA_003210235.1 Prochlorococcus sp. AG-686-O05
AAGCAACGAACCCTATCAAGATAGTTACTCTCCCAATGGAATTATTGGAGAGAAGGATGCTTGTGGTGTGGGCTTTATTGCAAATATTGATGGCAAAGAAAGTAATTGGATACTTAAGCAATCTTTAAAAGGGCTTAATTGTATGGAGCATAGGGGTGGATGCGGAGGAGATAGTGATTCAGGTGATGGAGCAGGGATTTTATGTTCAATTCCATGGGCATTTTTAGATAGAGAATTTAATTTGAATACCCAAACCTCTAAAAAAAGGGGGTTAGGTATGATTTTCATGCCAAATAATGAATTAAAAGTTAAAGAATCAAAACTTATATGTGATGAAGAAGCAAAAAAATTAAATTTCAAAGAAACATTTTGGAGAAATGTCCCGACTAAAAATGAAAAATTAGGATTACTAGCAAACGCAAATGCACCATTTATAAGTCAATGGATCGTTTGTATCGAAAAAGACGATACTAGAGAAATTGAAATGCTCTTATTTCAACTAAGAAAAAGAATTGAGAAAAGGATAAGAGATAGTTCAAAAAATGCCGTTGGGGAATGCGAATTCTATTTCGCATCACTGAGTTCCAAAACTGTTGTTTACAAAGGTATGGTTAGATCTGAAGTTTTATCAGAATTTTACGAAGACTTAAAGAAAGAAGATTTTGAAGTTTCTTTTTCTGTTTATCATCGAAGATTTAGCACAAATACCTTACCAAAATGGCCTTTAGCCCAGCCAATGAGATATTTGGGTCATAATGGAGAAATCAATACCCTTTTAGGCAATATCAATTGGGCGAAAGCATCAGAAAAGCATATTGATGAGTACTGGGGAGAATTATCTAAAGATATCAAGCCAATCGTAGATATAAATAAAAGCGATTCATCAAATCTTGATGCAACTCTTGAAATTAATATTCGTTCAGGCAAACCAATAACTGACTCCTTATTAAAACTTGTTCCAGAAGCATTTCGAGATCAACCAGAAATAGAAAACAGAGAAGATATTAAAGCTTTTTATGAATATTCAGCTACTCTCCAAGAAGCTTGGGACGGTCCTGCTCTATTAGTATTTGCAGATGGGAATTATGTTGGAGCGACTCTTGATAGGAATGGATTAAGACCTGCTAGATATTCAATTACCAATGATGGGTTTGTGATAATGGGTTCAGAAACAGGGGTAGTGGATATTGAAGAAAACAGAGTCATAGAAAAAGGACGTTTGGGGCCAGGACAAATGCTTGCGGTCGATCTGTCTCAAAACAAAATTTTAAGAAATTGGGAAGTTAAAGCAGAAGCTGCTAAAAGAAAAAATTATAAAAACCTTATCCAAAAAAGACTTGTAAAACTCAAAAAAAATGAATGGTCTAATACCCGTACTTTAAAAGATCTTGAATTGCTTCAACAGCAAACTGCTTATGGTTTTTCCTCAGAAGATAATGATCTCATTCTTGATTCAATGGCCTCTCTATCTAAGGAACCAACATATTGCATGGGTGACGATATCCCATTAGCGGTTCTCTCTTCAAAACCCCATATTTTATATGACTATTTCAAACAAAGATTTGCACAAGTTACTAATCCTCCAATCGATCCTTTAAGAGAAAAATTAGTAATGAGTTTAGAGATGCATTTAGGTGAAAGGTGCTCCCCCTTCGAATCTAATAATATTAAGCCTTTTATTCATTTAAACAGTCCTATTATCAATGAAGAAGAATTAATTTCATTAAAAGAATCAGAAATTAAATCAAAAACTATTTCAAGTTTATTTGATATTGAAGAAGGAATAATAGGCTTTAAAACAAAGTTAGATGAAATTTGTAGATTAAGCGAGAAAGCAATAAATGAGGGCTGCTCTTTAATAATCATTTCGGACAAAGGAGTTAGTTCAAAACAAAGTTTTATTCCTCCTTTATTAGCTGTAGGTGCGATTCATCATTATCTTCTTAAAAAAGAAATAAGATTAAAGGCCTCGCTAATTATTGAAACTGGTCAATGTTGGAGCACACATCACTTAGCCTGTTTAATTGGTTATGGAGTTAGTGCTATTTGCCCTTGGTTAACACTTGAATCTGGAAGACATTGGTTGCAACATCCAAAAACTCAAAAGCTTATTGATAGTAAGAAAATCAATCCACTATCAATCGATGACGTTCAGAGAAATATCAAAAAAGCTTTGGAAGACGGCTTAAGAAAAATACTTTCTAAGATAGGAATTTCTCTATTATCTAGTTACCATGGTGCTCAAATATTTGAAGCTGTAGGTCTCGGTTCTGACTTAATTAAAATAGCTTTCGATGGAACAACAAGTCGAATTGCAGGGATCACACTAAAAGAACTAGCAAATGAATCACTCCTAATCCATACCAAAGCTTTTCCAGAAATAAATTTAAAAAAATTAGAATTTTTAGGATTTGTTCAGTTTAGAAATAATGGGGAATATCATTCTAATAATCCTGAAATGTCAAAGGTTTTACATTCCGCCTTAAAGCAAGGGCCTGGATACGATCATTTTGAGACTTATAAGAAACTTATTAGCAATAGGCCAATTACTTCGTTAAGAGATTTACTCTCAATCAACTCGACAAGAAAAAGTATCCCCATTGATGAGGTTGAAAGTGTTGAATCAATATGTAAAAGGTTTTGTACTGGAGGAATGAGTTTAGGAGCATTATCAAGAGAAGCACATGAAGTGTTAGCCGTTGCAATGAATAGAATTGGTGGGAAAAGTAATAGCGGGGAAGGAGGAGAAGATCCCGCTCGTTTTAATGTATTGAATGATATTGATGAAAATACTCAATCGGCAATATTACCATCTATAAAAGGCCTAGAAAATGGGGATACTGCTTGCTCAGCTATTAAACAAATAGCCTCTGGAAGATTTGGGGTTACCCCAGAATATCTAAGAAGTGGGAAACAACTTGAAATAAAAATGGCTCAAGGAGCTAAGCCAGGCGAAGGTGGCCAATTACCAGGACCAAAAGTTGATTCATATATCGCAAAGCTAAGAAACAGCAAACCTGGAGTAGCCTTGATATCTCCACCCCCACATCATGATATTTACTCTATTGAAGACTTAGCTCAGTTAATTCATGACTTGCACCAAGTGCATCCAAAAGCGAAAGTAAGTGTAAAACTTGTTTCTGAAATTGGGATAGGTACTATCGCTGCTGGAGTTAGCAAAGCGAATGCTGATGTAATACAAATTTCCGGGCATGATGGAGGTACTGGGGCCTCACCTTTAAGTTCTATTAAACATGCTGGTTTACCTTGGGAATTAGGAGTTGCAGAAGTCCATAAATCCCTTATGGAAAATAATCTTAGAGAAAGAGTACTTTTGAGAACTGATGGGGGACTTAAAACAGGATGGGATGTTGTAATCGCAGCTCTTTTAGGTGCCGAAGAATTTGGCTTTGGTTCAGTAGCAATGATTGCTGAAGGCTGCATAATGGCGCGTGTTTGTCATACAAACAAATGTCCGGTGGGTGTAGCTACTCAAAAAGAAGAATTAAGAAAAAGGTTTAAAGGTTTACCTGAAAATGTAGTGAACTTTTTCTTATATATTGCTGAAGAGATAAGACAAATAATGAGTAGTATTGGCGTTTCTAATATGGAGGAATTGATTGGTAATCAGGAATTTCTTACAGCAAGAGATATTAATCTTACAAAAACTGCAAATATTGATCTTAGTTCTCTAATTAAAAAAGGAACTCAAAATAAAGATAGGTCATGGTTAAAGCATTCCAAGACTGCACATACTAATGGATATGTATTAGAGGATCAATTTTTGTCTGATAATGAATTCATGAGTTCTATTAAGAGTCATGGAAAATTAATTAAAGAAATAGAAATAAAGAACACTGACAGAAGTGTATGTGCAAAAATATCAGGTGAAATTGCAGCACTTTATGGAAATAATGGATTTAATGGTGAACTAAATCTCAATTTCAAAGGATACGCAGGACAGAGTTTTGGTGCTTTTTTATTAAAAGGAATGCATATCCAATTAATTGGAGAAGCTAATGATTATGTTTGCAAAGGAATGAATGGAGGTGTACTTACTATTGTTCCTCCACAAGTAGATGAGAAATCTTCAGAGCAAGTAATATTGGGTAATACCTGTCTTTATGGAGCAACAGGTGGCAAGTTGTTTGCTTTAGGTAAATCCGGAGAAAGATTTGCTGTTAGAAACAGTGGAGCCACAGCAGTCACAGAAGGTTCGGGCGACCATTGTTGTGAATATATGACTGGTGGCAAGATAGTAATTTTAGGTTCAATAGGAAGAAATATTGGAGCAGGAATGACTGGTGGAATAGCTTATATACTTGACGAAAATAATGATTTAGAAAATAAAGTGAATAAGGAAATAGTAAGTATCCATAAAATAACTAATCTCAAGCAAGAAGAGATTTTATTAGGAATTCTTGGTGAATACCAAGAGAAAACAAAGAGCTTAAAAGCATCCAAAATAATTAATAATTGGTCTGATTTTAAGGAAATTTTTAAAATAGTTATTCCTCCAAGTGAAGAAGAAATGCTTGGTTTATAAAGTTAATGAATGCCTATTTTTATTAAGACTGAACTCATAAAAAAAGAATACATAATTAAAAAAGATTTAAGGAAGAAAATAATCAATGAACATATCCAATGGATAGAACATTTAAAGGAAAAAGGAATAAATATCAAAAGCGGTTTTTTAGTGGATAAATTAAAACAGTCAGGCGCAGGTGGGTTACTTATTCTTGAAATTGGAACCTATAAAGAAGCGCTAGAAATTATCAAAAACGATCCGATGATAAAAAATAATATTGTCGAATGGAAATTAAATGAATGGATTAATATCAGTTGATAAAAAGTCTAATTATCTTGGAAACTTTTTCATAAGTTTCTGGATCTCTTCAGCATGATAACTACTACGAGTTAAAGGAGAACTGACAACTTGCATAAAACCTAATTCATTTTCTCCAAATAATTTAAAATAATTAAATTTCGAAGGGGTGACAAATCTTTGGACCTGAAGATGTTTTGGTCCTGGAGATAAGTATTGGCCAATAGTAACTATATCTACATCATTTTTTCTTAAATCCATGAGAAGATTTAAAACTTCATCATCCTTTTCTCCTAATCCCAACATAAAGCCAGATTTAGTATAAACACTTGGGAAATATTCTCTTGTTCTTTTAAGTAATTCTAAAGTTCTTTGATAGTTTCCTTGAGGTCGAACTTTCCTATACAAAGCTGGGACAGTCTCAATATTATGATTTAAAACGTTTGGTTTAGAATCTAAAATCTTTTCAAGTGCTGACCATTTACCACATAAATCTGGAATTAATAATTCAATAGTTGTTTCAGGAGATTTTTTTCTAACTTCCGAAACACATTTATAAAACTGTGAAGCTCCCCCATCACCTAAATCATCTCTATTAACAGAGGTAATCACAACATGTTTAAGTTTCATTCTAAAAACAGCCTCTGCCAAACGATCAGGTTCTGTTGGGTCTAAATCTCTCTGGGATCTATCAAAATCAATATCGCAATATGGACAAGCTCTAGTACAGCCTGGGCCCATGATTAGAAAAGTTGCAGTTCCACTAGCAAAACATTCGCCAATATTAGGGCAGCTTGCTTCTTGACATACAGTATTTAATTTTAAATCACTCAACAAATTCGCAGTATTTCCTATCCTCTCAACTTGAGGTGCTTTTACTCTTAACCAATCAGGCTTCGAAACCGCATTATTAGAAATATTAGTCAAATTAATTTATTCAACTTAATTAACTCCAATTTTAATCAAAATAATCAAATTTTACTATGTTTTATTTACTTCAATATAGAAA
>QCVV01000059.1 GCA_003210235.1 Prochlorococcus sp. AG-686-O05
TTTAGAAAAAATATCGAAAATCAATGGGAAGATAGAGTTTAAGAATGTATATTTTGAATATAAAAAGGATAATAAAGTTTTAAAAGAAATAACATTAAAAATTTCAAAAGGACAGGTAATTGCATTTGTTGGGGCATCAGGGGCTGGGAAAAGCACAATGATGTCTTTAATATTAAAATTTATAAGTCCCAAAACAGGAAATATATTTATAGACGACAAAAACATAAGCTCTATAAGCTCAAAAGATATAAGAACAAATATTGCTTTAGTTCAACAACAACCTTTTTTATTCTCTGGAAGAATAATTGATGTAATAAAAATGGGGAGGAACTTTAATGAGGAGGATGTAATCAAGTCAGCCAAGATTGCAAATGCACATGAATTTATTCTTAAACTTCCTAGTAAATACGAAACAAAAATATCTGAGAGAGGATCTAACTTTTCAGGAGGTCAGATTCAAAGGTTAGCTATAGCTCGAGCGATATTAGGAGACCCATCTATACTTTTATTGGATGAAGCTACTAGTGCATTAGATTCAGACTCAGAAGCAGAAGTTCAAAAAGGGTTAAATCAAGCAATGAATAATAGGACTGTTATTGTTGTCGCCCATAGATTATCCACTACTCAGGAGGCAGATAAAATTTTCGTTTTTGATAAAGGTAAAATTATAGATAGCGGTAAACATACAGATTTGATCCAAAAAGATGGGATTTATAAAGAATTATGTGAAAAACAGTTGATAAAGATTACTTGATAATATTAAATTTAATAAAAGATAAAATCATGACTGAAAACAACATTGAAAAGAATAATCCAGTACTAACTTTTGAGGGGAAAAAATATAATGTTAATGATTTAACTAGTGAAACAAAAGAAATAATTAAAGGATTACAAATAGCTGAAACTCAATTAAAAATGTATGAAGACACATTTAAATTATTATCCATTGGTAGGAATTCCCTAACAAACCAATTAAGAGAAAAACTTAAAAATTATGAGTAGACGCTAGTAGTTATGAATTTCCTGAAGTGCTAAAGTCTCAATTTTATTTTGCTTTAATGATTTAATTGCCTTCAAAGCTGCTTTTGCTCCAGGGATAGTAGTAAAAGTGGGTATATTATATTCTAAGGATGCTCTTCTGAGATAAGCATCATCATGGAGAGCCTGAGAGCCTACTGGTGTGTTGATAACCAATTGGATAAGGCCCGAGCGAATTGAATCTTCAATATTAGGCCTACCTTCATGAACTTTTAAAACTTCATTAACTTCAATTCCTAGATTAAATAAATATTTAGCAGTACCCTTTGTAGCGACTAATTTAAAACCCAATACTATTAGTTCTCTCGCTATAACCACTAAATTTTCCTTATCTAAATCATTTGTTGATAAAAAAGCAACGCCCTCAGTGGGAACACCATTGCCAGCAGCCAATTCAGATTTTGCATAAGCTAAGCCAAAATCATCTGCCAAACCCATTACTTCACCTGTAGAACGCATCTCAGGACCTAGTAAAGTATCAGAACCAGGAAATCTTTTGAAAGGTAAAACAGCTTCTTTAATCGCTTGATATTTAGGTATTACTTCCTTAGTAAAATTTATATCTTTTAAAGAGGATCCTTGCATTAATTGTGTCGCCAATTTTGCGACAGGTTTACCAATCGCTTTTGAGACAAAAGGTATAGTTCTTGAAGCTCGTGGATTAGCCTCAAGAATAAATAATTGATTATCTTCATTACTATGGTTCTTAATTGCAAATTGCAAATTAATCAAGCCAACAACATTTAATCTATTTGCAATTAGTTTTGTCCATTTTTTAACAGTATCTAATGTCTTCTGGGATAAAGAAATTGCAGGGAGACAACATGCTGAATCACCAGAATGAATACCAGCAGGTTCTACATGCTCCATAAGACCTGCAATAACCACTGAACCTGTTTCATCACATAACGCATCAACATCAATTTCTATTGCATTACTTAAATATTGATCCAGAAGAATCGGATGATCTGGCGAAACTTTCACGGCTTCTGTTATATATCTAGATAAATCATTTTTATCTTTAACTATTTCCATAGCCCTTCCACCTAAGACATAAGAGGGTCTTACGACTAAAGGAAATCCTATATTATTTGCAACTAATATTGCCTCTTCTTCATTACGAGCTATTCCATTGAGAGGTTGCCTTATATTCAATTCTTCCAGAATCTTTGTGAATTCTTCTCTATCTTCAGCTATATCAATAGAATGAGGAGATGTTCCAAGAATTTTTGATTTACATTTAAGACCTTCTTTAGACTCCAACCAATTAGATAAAGGTAAAGACAATTTAAGGGGGGTTTGCCCACCAAATTGAACTATCAATCCATATGGATTTTCAGCCTCAATTATATTAAGAACATCTTCCAAAGTTACAGGCTCAAAATATAAAATATCGCTTGTATCATAATCAGTTGAAACAGTTTCAGGATTACTATTAACCATTATCGTTTGATAACCATTACTTGAGGCTTGATACGAGGCATGACAGCAACAATAATCAAATTCAATACCTTGACCAATCCTGTTAGGTCCACCTCCCAAAATCATAATTTTTTTTAAATACTTACCATCATCGGCAGAAGTTTCATTGTCATATTGCTTTAAATTATTATTTGAAAAAGCTGCTTCATAGGTTGAATAATGGTAGGGTGTTTCAGATGAAAATTCAGCTGAACAAGTATCCACATTTTTATAAATTGGTAAAATTTTTAATTTTTTTCGATGATTTCTGACTTCAGAAAATTCAGAGTTAGTTAATTTTGCAATCTGTTGATCTGAAAAGCCCAATTGCTTTGCAATTAACATTAAATCGCTATCAATACGAGTAAGTTTATTCCCTTTTAAAAATTCATTCTGAAAATTAAAAATATTTCGTAACTTCTCAATAAACCATAAATCTATATTCGTTATTTCATTAATGTAGGAATTAGTCTTACCAGATTCCATTGCTTTTTTAACTATTAAAATCCTTTCAGCAGTAGGTTGTCGTAAATTATTCTGTAAATCATTATCGTTATTAAACTCACCAATAGAATCACATTCCCAGCCATGTATACCAATTTCTAAAGATCTCAAAGCTTTTTGAAAGGATTCTTCAAAGGATCGACCAATGGCCATTGATTCACCAACAGATTTCATTGAAGTATTTAAAATATTAGAAGAACCTTTAAACTTTTCAAAAGCAAATCTTGGTACCTTAGTTACAACATAATCAATTGAAGGTTCAAAACATGCAGGAGTTTTTTTAGTAATATCGTTAATAATTTCATCTAGTCTGTATCCCACTGATAACAAAGCCGCAATCTTAGCTATAGGAAAACCTGTAGCTTTACTAGCTAATGCAGATGATCTACTTACCCTTGGGTTCATCTCGATAACTATTACATCACCATTTTTTGGATTTACCGCAAATTGAATATTACTTCCCCCTGTTTCAACTCCTACCTCTCTTATAATTTTTAACGATAAATCTCTCAGTCTTTGATATTCTTTGTCAGTTAGTGTTTGAGCAGGAGCAACTGTAATTGAGTCCCCAGTGTGAACACCCATTGGGTCTAAATTTTCAATACTGCAAATTATGACAACATTATCAGCTGTATCTCTCATAACTTCTAACTCAAATTCCTTCCAACCTATTAAAGATTTTTCAATCAAAATTTGATTACTAGGACTTTCATCTAAACCAGATTTGCAAAGATCATTAAATTCCTCAAGATTGTATGCTATTCCCCCTCCAACTCCACCTAAAGTAAAAGCGGGTCTTATTATTAAAGGATATGAATTTATTTGCTTAGATACGTCTCTTGCTTCAGACAGATCAGAAGCGATCCCAGAAGGACATACACTTACATTTATATTTTCCATCGATTCTTTAAATAGTTTTCTATCTTCAGCTTTGTTGATAGCTTTTAAATTAGCTCCTATTAATTCAACATTATTGTTTATCAAGAAATCAGATTCAGAAAGTTTTACCGCAAGATTTAAGGCCGTCTGACCACCCATTGTTGGAAGAATCGCATCAGGTTTTTCTTTTAGAATTATTTGAGAAACTATTTCTGGAGTCAGAGGTTCAATATAGGTTTTATTTGCGATTTCTGGATCAGTCATTATTGAAGCTGGATTAGAATTAATTAAAATAATTTCATATCCAGCTTTTCTTAAAGCTTTACAAGCTTGAGTTCCTGAATAATCAAATTCACAAGCTTGTCCTATAACAATTGGACCTGAACCAAGAATAAGGATTCTTTTAAGATCACCTCTTTGAGGCATAATTAGAAAAATTCATTTATTTAATGCTACTTATAAATCATCAGTTGTTAATCAAGTTACTTGAAAAGCAACATTTGTTTCTATAGTATTGATATTAAAATATATTTTATGAGCGAACTTCAGCGACTTAAAAGTTTGTTGCCTCCAGAGAATGAAAGTTGGGTTTTTATTGAAGCTGCCGCCGCGATCGATCCTCCATTGATTACATTGGAGGAAATTGGTCGTGATGAAGTTGAAATACAAATAGATTTAGAAGAATGGGATAATTATGCAATTGATCATAGAAATTTATTATTTTGGCATGAAGTAGGAAAGATTCAAAACGATGCAATTCCACGAGACGGATGGGAAATGGCAGCTCTAGCAATAGGTCTTGGTGGAGCGATAGGTGAGCTATGGGTACAAGATGGATTACTTTTAATACTAGCTCTTGGTTTATCAGGTTTTGCAGGGTATAGACTTTACCTAAAAAATAACTCTGAAAAAAGATTACAAGATGCTATTTTTGCAGATGAGAGAGCCATAGACCTTGCCTGTAGATTTGGATATAGTATTCCAAATGCATATAAAAGTCTCGGTGGTGCTTTGAAAGAATTAATAGAAAAAACTAGAAAAAAGAAAAAAAGAATTATATTTGAAGATAGATTAGAAGCATTAAGAAAAAGTGCTGAAAAAGCTAGATCAGAATTATCACAACAAGAGGGTTCAGACAAGTCAGTTTCTAGTGAAAACGTATATGGACAATAAATTGATAGTTTTAATTGCGGCTAAAGCCTGTGATGAAAAAAAGGCTCAAGAGATAAAATTGATTAAAATCGACAAAGTTTCATACATTAGCGAATGGATTCTTATTGCTGAAGGTTTATCAGATGTTCAAGTTAGATCAATTACTAATTCTGTCGAGCTGGAACTTAGAGACAAAGCAAATATTGAACCAATTAGAAAAGAAGGAGTTGGCGAAGCAAAATGGGCATTACTTGATTATGGTGATTTAATCGTAAATATTTTTCAACCGGAAATAAGAAAATTCTACGATCTTGAATCATTTTGGAGTAATGGAGAAGACCTAA
>QCVV01000060.1 GCA_003210235.1 Prochlorococcus sp. AG-686-O05
TCTCTGAAAAGATCTAAAGATGATGTGAAAGAAGTTAATACTGGTTTCGAATGTGGAGTTGGATGTGATAAATTCTCAACTTGGAGTGAAGGAGATATAATTGAAGCATTCAAATTTGTAACAAAAAAAAGGACACTAAATAAATAAAAACTTAATCTTCCTTATTTCTATCGAGGAAAAATAAGATAGGAAATAATGCACAAGCTCCTAGTTGTATTAAAAG
Organism: Prochlorococcus sp. AG-686-O05; assembly: GCA_003210235.1. Taxonomy (GTDB): domain Bacteria; phylum Cyanobacteriota; class Cyanobacteriia; order PCC-6307; family Cyanobiaceae; genus Prochlorococcus_A. The sequence goes on from QCVV01000060.1 coordinate 224, forward strand.
ATTATTTTGTTGTATTCCATTTCCACCAGCAATTCTTGAAAGCATTATTAGAAGGCCTAAAAAAGCAGAACCAGAGAAGGCAATCCATAATATTCTTCTTAAGCCCTTGAATGGAGCCTGAGTCTCCTTAAGTAATTTTTTTTTTAATTCAGGATCAATTTTTGACATTAATTCTTTAAAATATAAATTAATTCTATATGAAAAAACTAAAATTTAATATCGCCGACATAGCTCAGCAGAACAGAAACTTTTTTGGAAACAGTAAGTCATTTTTCCAATTCAAATTATCCGCTTCATTTAAAATAAAATAAATTTTATAAGTGGAATATTAAATTCAAATTGTTTTTTAAATGACTTATATTTTTTCCATTAATTTTCTACTTTGGTAAAAGAAGTTACTTAGCTTATGAAATAGGATTTTACGCATTACAGCATTACAGCATTACAGCATTACAGGCTAGATGGATATTAGAAAAAGGAAATTGGACAATTCCATTATCGTGGGGAGATTTTAATTTAGATAGAACAATAGTTATACAATTTCTAATTGCCAAATCACAAGAAATATTTGAGGTAAATTTATTCGCTTCATATTTACCAAAAAATATTTCATCAATAGCGATGTTGATCGTAACCTATAAATTACATGAAGAATGAATCAGTAAAAAGTTTGTAATCTCATCACCACTGATTCTTTCAACAACATTTTTGTGGTTTGATTATTTTCACTTAGCTAATCAAGATTTAATATATCAACGGAAGATACTTTGCAATTATTGACTCTAACTTAACGCTTAATATTGATGATAGTATTAATGCCATAATGGAATCAACAAAAAATAACCATATACTAGTTTACTGCTCTAGGACAACTTTCTTATTGGAAAAGATACCATGAGATGGGCAAATTATATTGCCAATAGTTGTTTTGCAATATTTTTATCAATTTTAAAAAACAAGCCAATATCTGATTCGCTATGTGGAACAAAAATTTTCTCGAGAAAATTTTTTTAATTTTATGAAAAGAAATGGTAGTTAGGAATTAAAGTCCGATCTTTTTAGCGATCTTACAAAAAATCTTTGAAGCTGCTAACAATACATTAATTTTTTAATTACCCCTTCAGATACTATGCAAGACGTTCTGGAGAAGCAAATATATCTACATAGATAGATGGTATTAAACTTCTAAATGTTTGTTGGAAATATATGATTTCAGACATCTAATTAAAAAAAGAGTTAAATTTTTTCAGAATTAAATTTAAAAAAATCACCGAAAGGGTAATAAAATAGTTAGATTCTTTACATGAGATCATTTCAAAATCTCTTTTATGCAGTTTAATTTTCCTTTAAAAAATATAGATAAAGATGCCAATAGAGAATCTTTTAGAAAAATTCTCATTGTTAGACTTCCATGCAATCCGATATTTCCAATAGGTCCTATTTACTTAGCGGATCATATTCATAAGTGTTTCCCAGAAATAGAACAACAATTCATAGATTTAGCAATAGTACCTCTAAAAAATGTCTCTAAATATCTAAAAAGAAAGATTGACCAATTCAGACCTCATTTAATCATTTATTCTTGGAGGGACATACAAATATATGCACCAGTTGACGGAAGAAGCGGCAACCCTTTGCAGAACTCATTTGAAGTTTTTTACTCGAAAAATATTTTAAAAAAAATTAGAGGTGCTTGGGGAGGTCTAAAGTTAATAACATCACATTATGAAGAAATAAATAGAAATACATCCTTAGTTAAGATGGGTCTCAATAGAGCTCAAAAATATAACAAATCTGTAAAAGTAATTTTAGGAGGAGGAGCTGTAAGCGTTTTCTACGAACAGCTAGGTGAACTATTACCCAAAGGTACAATAATTTCTATTGGAGAAGGTGAGAACCTTATCGAAAAAGTTCTTAAAGGTGATTCTATTATCGAAGAAAGATGTTATCTTGCTGGACAAAAACCTAGAAATAAATTAATACATGAACAGCCATTAGGAACAATTAAAACAGCTTGTAACTACAAATATATTAAATCTATTTGGGCTGAGTTTGATTGGTACATAGAAGGGGGTGATTATTATGTAGGAGTTCAAACCAAAAGAGGTTGTCCACATAATTGTTGTTTTTGTGTTTATGGAGTTGTAGAGGGTAAAAAAGTTCGAGTTAATCCCGTAAATGAAATTATTGAAGAAATGAAGCAACTTTATGAAATGGGCGTTAGAGGTTTTTGGTTTACTGATGCTCAATTCATCCCAACAAAGAATCATATTCAAGATGCGAAATTACTTCTTCAAGCTATAAAAGATCAGGGCTGGAGTGATCTTAAGTGGGCGGCATATATTAGGGCCGATAATATTGATCGTGAATTAGCTCAATTAATGGTTGATACTGGAATGAGTTATTTTGAGATCGGGATTACATCAGGATCTCAGGAACTTGTTAGAAAAATGAAACTAGCATATAACCTTAAAACTGTACTTGAAAATTGTAGAATGCTTGTAGAGGCAGGATTTAGAAATCATGTATCAGTTAATTATTCATTTAATGTTTTTGATGAAACCCCTAACACAATTAAACAAACTATTGCTTATCACAGAGAGCTAGAAAATATCTTTGGGAAAGGTTTAGTAGATCCAGCTATATTCTTTATAGGTTTACAACCACATACTCTTTTAGAAAAGTACGCTCTGGAAAATAATATATTAAAACCTAGTTACAATCCAATGAGTATGATGCCTTGGACAGCAAGAAAACTTTTATGGAATCCTGGTCCTCTTGGTAAAAAACTGGGAGAGGTATGTTTAGAAGCTTTTGATAATAAAGATGACGAATTTGGAAAAACAGTTATTAATATTCTGGAAAGAAATTATGGTAAATCATCCTTAAATGATTCTCTTAAAGTTCGTAAATTAGCAGAAAGAAAGCTTACGGCAGCAAAAGTTTAAAAGTATTTAAAATTAATTTATTGCTAAGAAGATAATTAATCTTCTTTTTCAATTGAACTTGATATCCCTTTTGATTTCAAACATTCTGAATAAAACTCAGCCGGCTCTAAATCACATACGATAACTAAACCAACACCAGTATTATGAGCTTCAAGCATAATAGAGATAGCATCTTGTTCGCTTAATTGTGGTACTACTTCTCTAAGTGCATTAGTGACATACTCCATTGAATTAACTGGGTCATTGTGAAGTAAAACTTTGTATTTTGGTGATTTGTTTTTTAACGGGGATGTTTTTTTTTCCAACACTGCTGCGTTATTATTTTCCCCTTTTTCAAACTTTATATTTGACATTACTTTTTGATTGTAATTACAAGAAAATCTATAAATTATTATATATTAATTATTCGTTCCATTGCATTATTAACATTCAATCTTGAATTAAAGGCAGATAATCGAAAATAGCCTTCACCCGCCAATCCAAATCCACTTCCTGGTGTACCTACGACATCAGCTTTTTCCAGTAAATAATCAAAAAAGTCCCAAGAAGTCATTTTAGCTGGAACTTTTATCCAAACATACGGTGCATTATCACCCCCATACACTTTAAAACCTGCACTTCTGAGCTTATTTTGCATAATTTCTGCATTATTCATATAAAAGTCAATTAAAGAATTAACCTCTTTTTTACCTTGCGAAGAATATACCGCCTCAGCTCCTCTTTGTACGATATAGCTTACTCCGTTAAATTTAGTACATTGACGTCTATTCCATAATGACCATAAATCAATTTTATCTCCTTTTGAATTTTGTCCTGATAAATTTTTTGGTATTACTGTATAAGCGCATCTAACTCCAGTAAATCCAGCATTTTTTGAGAAAGATCTAAATTCGATAGCACAATTTTTTGCCCCCTCAATCTCATAGATTGAATGAGGAATATCTTTATCTTGAATAAAAGCTTCATAAGCTGCATCGAAAAGAATCAAAGACTTATTTTCTATAGCATATTCAACCCATTTTTTTAATTCTTGTTTTGTAATTGTTGCCCCAGTTGGATTATTAGGAAAACAAAGATAAACAATATCAACTTTATTTTTGGGGATTTCAGGCTGAAAATTATTATCTTCATTAATCGATAAATATACTAATCCTTGATAAGTCCCATTTTGAAGTGTTTCTCCAGTTCTCCCAGTCATTACATTAGTATCTACATAAACAGGATAAACAGGATCAGTTACGGCAATTAAATTATCATCCCCAAGAATGTCTAAGATATTGCTGCTATCGCATTTTGAACCATCAGAAACAAATATTTCTTCCGGTGAGATTTGACACCCTCTTGAAATAAAATCATTTACAGAAATTTTCTCCCTAAGCCATCCATACCCTTGCTCTGGACCGTAACCTTTAAATCCGTTTTTTGTTCCCATTTCATTTAATGCTTCTCTCATAGCATTAACACAAGCTTCAGGAAGCGGCTCGGTTACATCCCCTATTCCAAGCTTAATGACTTTCGAGCTGCTATTAGCTTGCGTATAATTACTAACTCTTTTAGAAATTTCAGGGAAAAGATATCCCGCTTTGAGTTTTAAATAATTTTCGTTTACTTTAACCACTTTAAAAAATTTGAAAATTTAACCTTTATAAGAATAATGGATCAATGTACTTAAGCGGGAATTAGATGTTAATATAAAAGTGGTTATGATTTAATTAAAGAAATAATCATAGCTATTTAATAAATTCCAAATCGTTTGAAAGTCGTCTAAAACTTAAACACCTAGCAAGTTAAACTGCTATTAATTATTTTAAAAAATCTAATAAATTTAGCTAACAACAAATTGCTAGTGAATAATTAAATATATTATTATTTACTTTTTATCGATTTTCAAAAATTCAAAACATACTTTAAAACATTTATGTCTCAGCAAATTGTAATAGCTGAGCAGGCGCGTATTGCAGCACTACTCACA
>QCVV01000061.1 GCA_003210235.1 Prochlorococcus sp. AG-686-O05
ACTAACAGACCTGATGTTCTGGACTCAGCATTAATGAGACCAGGTAGATTTGATAGACAAGTAACTGTAGATAGGCCTGATTACGCTGGAAGATTACAGATTTTAAATGTTCATGCCAAGGATAAAACTCTCTCAAAAGATGTAGACCTTGATAAAGTTGCAAGAAGAACACCTGGATTTACAGGTGCTGATTTAGCCAATCTCTTAAACGAAGCTGCTATCCTTGCAGCAAGAAAAGATCTAGATATAGTTAGTAATGATGAAGTTGGTGATGCTATCGAGAGAGTAATGGCAGGGCCAGAAAAGAAAGATCGAGTTATAAGTGATAAAAAAAAGGAACTTGTTGCTTATCATGAGGCAGGTCATGCTTTAGTTGGAGCTTGCATGCCTGATTATGACGCTGTCGCAAAAGTATCCATAATACCTAGAGGTCAAGCAGGAGGACTAACCTTCTTTACTCCTAGTGAAGAAAGAATGGAGTCCGGTCTTTACTCACGTTCATACCTACAAAATCAAATGGCTGTAGCTTTAGGAGGAAGAGTTGCGGAGGAAATTGTATATGGAGAAGAGGAAGTTACTACAGGAGCCTCTAATGATTTACAGCAAGTGGCTAATGTTGCTAGACAAATGATTACCAAATTTGGAATGAGCGATAAGATAGGTCCAGTAGCGTTGGGTCAATCACAAGGTGGAATGTTCCTTGGAAGAGATATGAACGCTACACGAGACTTTTCTGAAGATACTGCAGCAACAATTGATGTAGAAGTTTCAGAGCTTGTTGATACAGCCTATAAGAGAGCGACAAAAGTTCTTTCAGAAAATAGAAGTGTTCTTGATGAAATGGCTTCAATGCTTATTGAGAGAGAAACAATTGATACTGAAGATATTCAAGATTTACTCAACCGTTCTGAGGTTAAAGTTGCTAAATATATCTGATTTTGGAAAATCTGATATGTCCATTACCAAAAAAAGGATTATTTCTCTAAAAAATTAAAGTTTTGATCTTTTTTTTACAACCTTATAAAAATATTTATAAAAGTGCTAAAGATATAGATTTAGTTGAAAAAGAACTAGAAATATAAATAAAAGTAGGTTTTATAAATATCTAAATTAGTTGCTCTCATAAAGAAGACTGATTAGATTTTGTATCAAATTTAAGATTAAAGTTCTCAAAGCTTTACTTAGTCTCTACTTCAGTGAGAAATAAGAAATCGATAGATGATCTATAAAAATAGATTTAAATTATTCAATGATGAAAGGTTAGGATAGAGACCTTTTAAATTATTCAAACTCAAAAAATCATTTATTAATTACTGGAATCAAGCATTTAAAAGATCTTAAATAAGCAATAGATTTGAATTGTTAAATTATCAAAATTTACCATTTTAAGATAATATTGAATTAATAAATATATCTCAATATAAAAATATAGATTTTATTGCAGCTGGAGGCCTATCCATATCTGATATATCGCTTTATAAATTACTAGGATATAGAGCTATCTTAATTGGGGGTATGGGTTTTAAAAATAATAAAATAGATCCAAAGATATATGAATAGCTGAGAAGAAGGTCGAATTAAAGAATTATTTCTTTTTAATAATTGAGCATTGCGCATGATGGAGAAGCAAATGGTCTGCTAGTACGAGAGCTACCATTGAATCAACCATTGGCACAGCTCTTGGTAAAACACAAGGGTCATGTCGGCCTTTAGCCTTCAATAGTACTTCTTTACCATCAGCATCAACAGTGTTCTGCTCCTTTCCAATAGTTGCTGTTGGTTTAAAAGCTATTTTCATCTCAATATTCTCTCCATTACTTATACCTCCCTGTATCCCCCCTGAATTATTTGATATTGTTTTAAGCTTACTAATATCATCAGACTTAACAAACGAATCATTATGTTCACTCCCTCTTAAATAAGTTCCTAAGAAACCTGATCCTATTTCAAAGCCCTTGGTAGCAGGTAAAGACATCAAAGCTTTTGCAAGATCGGCTTCCAATTTATCAAAGACAGGCATACCTAATCCAGATGGAACATTTTTCACTAAACATTCAATAACACCTCCACAAGAATCACCATCCTTCTGTAATTCTTTTATTCTTTTAATCATTCTTTCAGCGACCTTTTCATCCGGACATCTAACAATATTTGAATCTATTTTGCTTATAGTAAGTTTATTTTTATTTACTTGAGAGTCGATATCATGTATACGTTTTACCCAAGAAAGAATTTCAGTATTAAACAAGTTTTTTAATAATTGTTTTGCAATAGCACCTGCGGCAACTCTTCCTATGGTTTCTCTAGCCGAGGCTCTACCTCCTCCAGAACTAGCCTGAATTCCATACTTCAAATGATATGTACCATCTGCGTGCGATGGCCTGAATACTTGCTCTAAATTACTATAGTCTCCTGGTCTTTGATCTTTATTTCGAACCAACATCGCAATTGGAGTTCCAAGTGTTATTCCTTCCTTTAAACCACTTAATATCTCTAATTTATCATCTTCATTTCTTGGAGTCGTAATTTTGCTCTGACCAGGTCTCCGCCTATCTAATTCATTTTGTATGAGATCAATATTTATTTTTAACTTTGGAGGACATCCATCAAGAATAACTCCAACAGCGCCTCCATGAGATTCTCCAAATGTGCTTACACGAAAAATTTTTCCAAAACTGCTACCCATAGAAATATCAAAATTTTAAAGTTCTATTAACCATTATAAGAACTCAATTGAAAATTAAACATAAAAAAAAGCCCCCTATAAAAGGAGGCTTTAAATTTAGAACTTTAAGCTTAACCGATAGCTGGAGCTGTAAGAGCTACTGTTGTAGACTCAGCTGCTGCTAGATCAAGTGGGAAGTTGTGAGCGTTACGCTCGTGCATTACTTCCATACCTAGGTTAGCTCTGTTAAGAACGTCGCCCCATGTAGGAACAATCTTACCGTTTGCATCAACAACTGATTGGTTGAAGTTGAAACCGTTAAGGTTGAATGCCATTGTGCAGATTCCCATTGAAGTTAACCAAACACATACAACTGGGAATACAGCTAGGAAGAAGTGAAGACTTCTGCTGTTGTTGAATGAAGCATATTGGAAGATCAAACGACCGAAGTAGCCATGAGCTGCAACGATGTTATATGTTTCTTCTTCTTGTCCGAACTTGTAACCATAGTTCTGAGACTCTGTCTCAGTTGTTTCTCTGATTAGAGATGAAGTAACAAGTGAACCATGCATTGCTGAGAATAAAGATCCTCCGAACATACCTGCAACACCAGCCATGTGGAATGGGTGCATAAGAATGTTGTGCTCTGCCTGGAAAACAAACATGAAGTTGAATGTTCCAGAGATACCTAAAGGCATTCCGTCAGAGAATGAACCTTGACCGAATGGGTATACAAGGAATACTGCGAAAGCTGCTGAAACTGGTGCAGAGTATGCAACACAGATCCAAGGACGCATACCTAAACGGTATGAAAGCTCCCACTGACGTCCCATGTATGCTGAGATACCAATAAGGAAGTGGAATATTACTAGCTGGTAAGGACCACCGTTGTATAACCACTCATCTACAGTAGCTGCTTCCCAAATTGGGTAGAAGTGTAGACCAATAGCATTTGAAGAAGGAACAACTGCACCTGAGATGATGTTGTTTCCGTATAGGAATGAACCAGCAACTGGTTCTCTAATTCCGTCAATGTCTACTGGAGGTGCTGCGATGAAAGCAACGATGAAACAAGCCGCGGCTGCAAGTAGGCATGGAATCATTAAGACGCCGAACCAACCAACATAAATTCTGTTGTTAGTTGATGTTACCCACTCACAAAACTGTGGCCAGCCTTTTAACAGCGAAGTACGCTGCTGCTGAATAGTTGTCATGAGTTCGTAAAGTATGTCTCTAATCGAGACGTGTAAATAAAACGAAAATTAATTTCGCTTCAATGAATATAGTCCAAAATCATCAATAATGTGTAGATGGAATCTTATATCTTAGATAAAATTTTCTTATATAAAATAAAGAAAACTCATTAAAAAGATAGTAAATTCAACTAAAAAATTCCTTGCAAATTTGGTTTGGAAGTTTTAATACTTCTTTTTTTGTATAACTCATTGCTATATTCTTTTCTTTATATGCAACCTCCCCAATAAAAACGGGCCAAATAGTATCTTCTCCAGTATAGGTTTTAGTTTTACCCTCCATATCCATAAACAATGGAGCGTCCTTTTTAATAGGCTTCCAATCTTGATTGATTCTCTCAGGATGAATTAAAGCATTTATATTTCCATTTTTATCTCTTGGATAATCAATACTTCCTTTATGAACATGTACAACGATATCTTTCGGAAGTCTTAGTTGATTATTTTTTAACTTGTTTATCTCATCTCTCAAAGAACTAATAATTATTAGAAATCTATTTATAATTTTTGAGTCGTAAAAATTTTGAGCAACAGATCCTATTTCAAGGACTAATCCACATGGCCATGCTTCTACGAGAAATCCAGTTTGTTTTAAATCTTTTTCATGCAAATAAATTGGTAAGCCAAATTTATGCTGAAGTAAAGCTGCTAAACAAAAATCTTTTATTCTTCTTCCATACATAACAATACTTGTTCCCATATTTGCCGTTGTAGTGTGTAAGTCAATAGCAATATCACAAGGTTCTGAACCATTGAATCCAAACTTTTCAACTAAAAAATTTGCCCTATTTATTTCATAAATACTATTATCTTGAATTGAAGCAAAAGATCTATTTAAGTCATTATCTATATATCTACAACCTCTTTCATAAGCAAGAGGGTTTCCTATGATGAATTTATATTCAATGTTTTTATCAATAGTTTTAAACTGCTTATTAAATTGATGGATTGCCCATACTGGATTAATTTCATTTCCATGAGTACCAGAAACAATTAGTATTTTTTTTAAGGTCATTTAAAAAATTAAAATTCTAAGTTTATGCAAAATAAGTACCTCATTAACTTTGCGAAAAAGTTCTGGTTTTGGTTTTGGACAAAATTAATGAATGGTTTCGCACCGTCAGATTTACAAGGAAATTATAGAAGGCCGAGAGGGATACTAATAAATAAAAATTATGAATATAAACTCAAAAATGAAAATACTTACTTATTAGT
>QCVV01000062.1 GCA_003210235.1 Prochlorococcus sp. AG-686-O05
TTTTAAATTTATCATGATCTTATGATTTGAGAATGACCAATTAATAAATTCCCACTAGATTAAATATCTATTGAATAAATTTAGTGCAAGCAGCCAATCCTATTTGGGCAGAAGTTCAACTATTACTTCAAAAGAATTTAAGCAAGCCTTCTTTCGAAACTTGGATAAGGCCAGCTAAATTTAATTGTTTTGAAAATGGATTGTTAACTTTGATTACTCCAAATAACTTTACAAGTGATTGGCTAAGAAAAAATTATAGTGAAACTATTGAAAAAGCTGCAGAACAAATTTGTGGACATAATGTAAAAGTAGTTTTTGAGTCTGAAACTAATATCAATAACAATTCAAATACTCCTGATTCTGTTAACCTTCAAAATATTAATGCTCAGTCAAAATCATTTCCGACAAGTCAGGATATTAATTTAATTAATAGATCAAAAAAATCTCATTCTTTAAATACACGTTATGTTTTTAAAAGATTTGTTGTAGGTCCTAATAGTCGAATGGCCCATGCCGCAGCTTTAGCAGTAGCAGAATCTCCAGGAAGAGAATTTAATCCCTTATTTATTTGTGGTGGTGTTGGCCTCGGAAAGACTCACTTAATGCAAGCTGTTGGTCATTATCGAGTTGAAATTGATCCAGACGCGAAAGTTTTATATGTCTCAACTGAAACTTTCAGCAGTGATTTAATTCAATCTATTAGAAAAGATGGAATGCATGCTTTTAAAAATAAATATAGATCAGTAGATCTTTTATTAATAGACGATATTCAATTCTTGGAGGGCAAGGAATATACACAAGAAGAATTTTTTAATACTTTTAATGCTTTATATGAAGCGGGTAAACAAATCGTTATTGCAAGTGATAGGCCTCCTAGTCAAATACCTAAATTACAAGAAAGGTTAATCTCTAGATTCTCAATGGGATTAATAGCAGATATTCAACCTCCTGATATAGAAACAAGAATGGCGATTCTGCAGAAAAAAGCTGAACAAGAAAGAATGAATCTCCCTAGAGATTTGATTCAATTTATTGCAGGAAGATTTTCCTCAAATATTCGAGAATTAGAGGGAGCCTTCACTAGGGCAGTGGCTTTTGCTTCAATAACTGGATTACCTATGACAGTTCAATCAATTGCTCCAATGCTTGATCCAAATAGTGTTGGAGTTGTTGTGACTCCTAAGCAGGTAATTAAGAAAGTCTCAGATTTTTTTGAAGTTTCAGCTGAAGAGTTAGTTAGTTCAAGCAGAAGAAAGCCAGTCAGCCAGGCAAGGCAAATAGGCATGTATCTCATGAGGCAAGGAACTGATCTAAGCTTACCTAAAATTGGAGATGAATTTGGAGGTAAAGACCATACAACAGTTATGTATGCTATTGATCAAGTGGAAAAAAAATTGTCAAGTGATCCAAATGTTGCCAGTCAAGTTCAAAAAATAAAAGATTTACTTCAAATCGATTCAAGAAAAAATTTATAATCTTTAATTCAATATAAATTTTGCAGGATCTTGATCATATCTATGTTTTTCTGGAATCTTATCAATTTTGCAATTAACACTATTAGACTCAATTTTATTTAAAGATTGTCTTAATATCCTTGCAGAAATTAAAGGCATATCTCTTGGTACAGAAATTCTATTTTTTAAGTAGTTGATGGATTTAACTGCCTTACTTTGAAATTCATTTATTTCAGAGGTAATCATATAGGTAAGAGCAGACCTTAATGATTCCTCAAATAAGTCTTTTTCATAAGGATTAGCATTAATAATATTGTCTTTATGTTTTAGGACTCTTTTAAGTGCGAATTTAGCGTAATAATCCAAGTCTAGATCTTGATTAAATTCCAAGTTCCCTAGTCCTTCGCCATCATCAATTAGATTAGAAAAGAAAATTTGTTGATCGTTAACCTCTGTAAAGCAACCACCCATTTGGGGAGGTAGATCATGGGAATGTGTATGAAAATCACCTTGAGTACCTCTATATGCACTCAGACTTTCAAAAAGGGTTAGCCATCTATCAATAAAAGGATGATTTTTTCTTAAATCGAACCCCTTGTAATACGCTAAAGAAGCGTTCATTCTCTCAATATATGGAATAAAAATTATGTCTCCAGTTCCTGGCTCTAATTTTTCTGAATCATATATTAGTGAATCAATAAATCCTGTTTTGGATAAACTTAATATTTTCTCTAATTTGTAAATAGATTCTCTAAATTTATTTTTTCGAAAGGATTCATCTAGATAACTAAAGCTTTTTCTGCAAAGCCAATTACACCATGATCTGAAAATTTCTCTTTCTAACTTTCTAGCTTCTCGAATATCATTTGATAAGAGAGAGGAACCAAGTGTTCCAAATTCATTTTCTAAAAAAGTAATAATATTATCACTCTCAGTTATTATTTTGCCATTTAATTCTATTGCAGGTAATTTACCTGAGCTCACTTTGTTGAGATACCACTTTTCTTTTTGGCCATAACAAAACATATTTATTTTCTTTACTTTGTATGGAATCCTTTTGAATTCAAGCCATAACCATATTTTTTGACAGTAAGGGCACCAAGAATGTCGATCTCTATACAAAATCAGATCGACTTCTTTTTCACTTTGACCAAATAATCTTAGGTTTGAATAAGAATTATTTATCCCATTAACTCTATCAATATCATCAAATTTGAATTTACTTAAATCGGCCCAACTCAAGATGTTATTCATTTATTGAAATTAAGCTTTATATTTACGATATAATAAATGATTTAAAATGTTTTGGAATTTGAATTTGACTTAATTGTTGTCGGTGCTGGCTCGGGAGGATTGGCTGCTGCAAAACGAGCTGCGAATTATGGCGCAAAAGTTGCAATAATAGAAGTAAACAAAATAGGTGGTACCTGCGTTATTAGAGGTTGTGTGCCCAAAAAACTGATGGTTTATGCTGCTAATAATAGAAGAAATATGGTTTCTTCTGAAGGGTATGGATTAATAAGCAAAGAAATAACTTTTAAATCTAATATCTTGCTAAATAATGTTAGAGAAGAAGTTTCTAGATTAAGTGTCTTACATTCAAATTCTTTAAAAAAATTTAACGTTAAAGTTTTTGAGGGCCTTGGAAGATTTTTAAATCAAAATACAATTGAAGTAGTTTGTCCTAAAACAAAAAATATTTCAAGAAAAGTAAGTGCAAAATATATTCTTATTTCAGTTGGTGGCAAACCAAAAAAATTAAATATTCCCGGAATAGATTTAGCATGGAGTAGCGATGATATTTTTGAATTAAAAGATTTCCCTAAAAAATTATTAATAGTTGGTGGAGGTTATATTGCCTGTGAATTTGCTTCCATTTTTAAAAACTTAGGCACTGAAGTTACTCAATTAATTAGAGGTAAGAACTTATTAAATGGCTTTGACAAAGACTTGTCAGAATGTTTGAAAAAATCAATGATTTCCTTGGGTATAGATTTAAAATTTAAAAATCAGTTAAAGTCCATAAAAAAAATAAATGATGATCTAGAGTCGACTCTGGAATCAGGAAGTAAATTGTTAACCAATAATATACTTGTTGCAACTGGACGAGAGCCTGCTCTAGGAAGATTACATTTAGATACTTTAAATCTAAAAATGGATGGAATATATTTAGAAGTTAATGAATTTAATCAGACAAGTAATTCTAATATATTTGCTATTGGAGATATAGTAAATAAACCAAATTTAACGCCAGTAGCTATTGAACAAGGGAGGGTTTTTGCAGATAATTATTTCGCTGATCTTAAAAGAAAAGTTAATTATGAAAATATTCCTAAGGCAGTCTTTACTATCCCAGAAATATCAACAGTTGGACTTAGTGAGGAAAAGGCAAAAGAAATTTATTCTGAAGAACATGTACAAGTTTTCAAATGTAATTTTACTCCTATGTCTAATACCTTTAAAAAAAATAAATCTAAATGTATGTTAAAACTTGTGGTTAACAAAAAAAATGATAAGGTCCTAGGCTGCCATATGTTTGGAGAAGCAGCTTCTGAGATTATACAAATGGTTTCAGTGTCATTAAATGCAGGGATTACTAAAAAGGATTTTGATACTACTATGGCTTTGCATCCAACTATTTCAGAGGAATTTGTAACTATGTATGGTTAGATTGAATTATCTTCTAGATATTTTGAGACTTTCTTGGGCAAAAAGAAATACTGTAAAAAATGCAAAATAAACAAAAATACAAACTCTCAATACATAAAGATTGCTAAATCCGTTTAAGAATAATATCTTATCAAGGATGTAGAAAATATACATATTTAAAAGCATAAAGCCCTCTGTTCTAGTTATTTTACCCTTGGTCCAAAAGATTGGGAGGCAAGCAAAAGTAGTTAAAACCATAAATGGCAAGTCGACTTTTATTAGGCTTTGATCAATTGTAAAACCTTTTAATCCAGAAAAAATACTGCAACTTCCAAGAATAAGAAGCTGATTAAGCAAATTGCTTCCTATAACATTACCGATCGCAAGATCTGTTTTACCTTTAAATGCTGCAATTATTGAAGTAACAAGCTCTGGCAGAGAGGTTCCTGTGGCAACTATAGTTAGACCAATAATAATTTCATTTACGCCTAATAGAGTCGCTAAGGATTGAGAACCATTTACTAAAATATTTGAACCAAAGCTTAGAAGAAAAATGCCAGATATTAATTTCAATATAATATTAAATTTACCTCTCTCAATGGCTGGAGATTCTTCTATCTCTGGCTCAGCTTTTTTAGTATCCTCCTCGTTTCCCCTAATAGTATTTATTTCCCAAATTGTATTTAACGTTAAACAAAATATTAGAAAAATTCCTGCTTGCCAAGTTAAAATACCAGTTGAAGACATCGCCCAGACTGCACATGAAATAGCTATTAAAAGAGGTACATCTCTTCGGACAATTCTACTTTTTACTTTTAAAGGGGTTATTAATGAGCTTATTCCTAAGACAACAAGTACATTAAAAATATTACTTCCTATTACATTGCTTGCTGC
>QCVV01000063.1 GCA_003210235.1 Prochlorococcus sp. AG-686-O05
GTGAAATGCGCTAATCCAACTAGTCTTGCTTGAACAATTGAAAGTGCAACAGGCTTATCCCTCCAGCCTACAAGGTTAGCTATTGGTGTACGCTGGTGTGCCCAAACTAAAGTCTCAATTAATTCTTGCCAGTAACCGCGCCATGAAATCAAGAACATGAATCCAGTAGCCCATACTAGGTGGCCGAACAAGAACATCCAAGCCCAGACAGAAAGTGAATTCACACCGAAAGGATTGTACCCATTAATTAGCTGAGCAGAGTTTAACCAAAGATAATCTCTAAACCAACCCATTAAATAAGTCCCAGACTCGTTAAATTGAGCTACATTACCTTGCCATATGGCTAAATGTTTCCAATGCCAGTAGAAAGTTACCCATGCTATCAAGTTCAAAGCCCAGAACATTGCGAGATACATAGCATCCCATGATGAGCTATCGCATGTACCTCCACGACCAGGTCCATCACAAGGGAATGCATAACCCAAATCTTTCTTATCAGGAATTAGTTTTGTTCCTCTAGCATCTAAAGCTCCTTTAATAAGGATTAGTGCAGTTGTATGAAGTCCAAGAGCGATAGCATGGTGAACTAAGAAATCCGCTGGTCCAATTGGTAAAAAAGCGCTTAATGCATCTTGTCTATTAATTAAATCCATCCAGTAATGATTTCCTGGCAAAGAGTTTGCGGCAACACTAGCTGCACTAGTAGGATCCGAAAGAAGTGCGTTAAATCCATACATCATCTTTCCTTGAGCAGCCTGAACGAACTGAGCAAAAACAGGTTCGATCAAAATTTGTTTTTCAGGATTTCCAAAAGCTACAACAACATCGTTATGAACATATATGCCTAAAGTATGAAAACCTAGGATCATAGTCACCCAGCTTAAATGACTGATAAGCGCTTCTTTTGTTCCTAAGACTCGAGCCAATACATTATCTTTATTAAGTTCAGGATCGTAATCTCTAACAAAGAATATTGCTCCATGAGCAAAAGCACCAACCATTAAAAACATGGCTATGTACTGATGATGGGTATATAAAGCTGACTGTGTCGTATAGTCTCTTGCAATGAAAGCATACGAAGGAAGAGCTCCCATATGTTGTGCTACTAGTGAAGTGGCTACACCAAGAGCCGCTAACGCTAAACCTAGTTGAAAGTGTAGTGAATTAGTAACAGTTTCATAAATACCATCATGATTAATTCCAAAACTTCCTTTATGAGGATCAAGTGGATGTCTTGTATTATGTGCTTCTGTAATTTCTTTTAAACTATGTCCAATACCGAACGTATTTCTATACATATGTCCAGCAATTATGAATACAGTACCTATCGCAATATGATGATGAGCTATGTCAGTTAACCATAATGCTTCACTTTGAGGATGTAGTCCTCCTAAAAAAGTAAATATCGCTGTACCAGCACCCTCTGTTGTCCCAAATACTTGCTCTAATGTATCTGGGTTCTGAGCATATGCTCCCCAGTTAAGTGTAAAGAAAGGAGCTAAACCTGCGGGGTGAGGAAGAACTGTCAACCAATTATCCCAACCTACATGAATACCTCTAGACTCAGGAATTGCAACGTGAACTAAATGTCCTGTCCAGGCAATACTACTAAATCCAAACAAAACAGCTAGATGATGATTTAGTCTAGATTCATTATTTTTAAACCATGCAAGTGATGGTCTGAATTTTGGCTGTAAATGTAACCATCCGGCAAATAAAGTCCAACAAGCCAAAATACTCATAAAGATTGAGGCCTGGAACAGTTGCTCATTGGTTCTCATTCCAATTGTGTACCACCAATGATACAAGCCTGAATAAGCTATATTTACAGGTCCACTAGCTCCTGCCTGTGTCATTGCTTCCGTAATACCTGATCCAAAATGAGGATCCCAAATAGCATGAGCTATTGGACGAACATGAGTAGGATCAAGTACAAATTGCTCAAAATTACCTTGCCAAGCAATATGAAAAAGATTACCGGCTACCCAAAGGGCAATTATTGCTAAATGTCCGAAATGTGTAGAAAATAACTTCTGATAAAGTTTTTCTTCAGTCATCCCATCATGACTTTCGAAGTCATGAGCTGTAGCTATGCCGTACCATATTCGGCGGGTTGTTGGGTCCTGAGCTAGACCCTGGTTAAATGCTGGAAATTTTGTTGCCATTGAATTAAAAAGGTGAAGTTCAGGTTATTTAGCCAATCCCGAAAAGGCGAGCATGGAAGAATGCCCAAGTGGTAGCTATTCCACCCACTAAGAAGTGAGTTACACCTACTGCACGACCTTGAGTAATTGATAGTGCTCTTGGTTGAATTGTTGGAGCAACTTTCAATTTATTATGTGCCCAAACAATTGATTCAAATAGTTCTTGCCAGTAACCTCTTCCACTGAATAGGAACATTAAGCTAAATGCCCAAATAAAGTGAGCGCCTAAGAACATTAAGCCGTACATACTTATTGCTTGACCATAACTTGTCAATACTTGTGCTGCTTGAGCCCATAAGAAATCTCTTAACCATCCGTTTATAGTAATTGCACTTTGTGCAAAATTCCCTCCTGTTAGCCCCCATACATCACTTTGCATTTTCCAAGAAAAATGGAAAATAACAATTGATAGACAGTTATACATCCAGAAAAGTGCTAAGAAAACATGGTCCCAAGAAGAAACTTGACATGTGCCTCCTCTACCAGGGCCATCACATGGGAATCTAAATCCTAGTGATGCTTTATCAGGGATTAATCTTGAGCTTCTTGCATAAAGGACACCTTTAAGAAGAATCAAAACTGTTACATGAATTTGGAATGCATGTATGTGGTGAATCATCAAATCAGCTGTTCCCAAAGGAATTGGTGCAATCGCAACCTTTCCACCTACTTCAACTAAACTTCCATTAAATACTTCACTTATAGCTTTATGAGGTAAGGCTTCTGCTGTACCGGCCAATATTGAAGTTCCAACAGCTGAAGCTTGAATGCTTTGAACCCATTGAGCAAATATTGGTTGAAGTTGAATTGCAGAATCACTGAACATATCTTGAGGTCTTCCTAAAGCTCTCATTGTGTCGTTATGAATATAGAGTCCAAAACTATGGAAACCTAACCACATACAAACCCAATTAAGGTGACTTATTAGCGCATCTCTAGCTTTTAAAATCCTATCTAAAACATTATCTATATGTTTTGCTGGATCGTAATCTCTGACCATCGCTATGCCCGCATGAGCTCCTGCTCCAACTATAAATAATCCACCTATCCACATATGATGAGTAAACAGACCAAGCACAGTCATGTAATCAGTCGCGATGTATGGATACGGAGGCATCGCATACATATGATGAGAGATCAAGATACTAAGAGAACCGAGCATTGCTAAGTTGACAGAAAGCTGTGCATGTCTACTTTCAGCCATAAAATCAAAAAGGCCTTGGTGACCCTTAGGTGCTGGGAAAAGAATAGGATCTCCTTGTTGTGCATCTAATATTTCTTTCATACTATGACCAATTCCATAGTTAGTCCTATACATATGACCAGCAATTATAAATAAAACGGCAATTGCAACATGATGATGTGCAATATCAGTCATCCATAAACTTCCAGTTACTGGATTAAGTCCTCCCTTGAAAGTTAAGAAATCTGAGAAAGCAAACCAGTTTAAACTAAAGAAGTTACCTGTACCGCTTGCAAGACCTGGAAATATTTGACCAACAATTTGTGGATCACACAATTGGTGAGGCATTGGTATATCAGCAATTGTCGCTATCTCTTTACCGTTAAGAATTAGTGGGCTACCGGCATCAATAGCATCTAAAAGAGCTGCTGTAGGAGCACCAATATGAATAGTATGACCAGCCCAAGCTAAAGAACCAAGTCCTAGAAGACCTGCGAGATGATGATTCATCATTGACTCAACATCTTGGAACCATTCCATTTTTGGAGCAGCTTTATGATAGTGGAAGATACCTGCATGAAGCATTAGTGCAGCCATTACTACTGCCCCAATAGCTAATGCCATTAATTCACTTTCATTTGTAATTCCCCAAGCTCGCCACATGTGGAATATTCCAGAACTTATTTGTATACCGTTGTAGTTAGCACCTAAATCACCATTAAGCATCTCTTGGCCAACTATTGCCCAAACTTGTTGAGCTCCAGGTTTTACATGGGTAGGATCAGCGAGCCATCCTGAATAATTTGAAAATCTTGCTCCATGGAAAAATGCAGCGCTCATCCATATGAAAATGACAGCAAGGTGTCCGAAATGAGCTGAGAATATTTTTCTTGTAGCTTCTTCAGCATCTCCTGTATGTATATCAAAATCATGGGCATCTGCATGCAAATTCCAAATCCAAGTTGTGGTTTTTGGACCTTTGGATAATTTAC
The DNA here is from genome assembly GCA_003210235.1 of Prochlorococcus sp. AG-686-O05. Classification (GTDB taxonomy): domain Bacteria; phylum Cyanobacteriota; class Cyanobacteriia; order PCC-6307; family Cyanobiaceae; genus Prochlorococcus_A. The sequence goes on from QCVV01000063.1 coordinate 4,380, forward strand.
TAGACCAGAAACCTGGTTTATCTAATTTGGCAAAATCAATAGGTCTGGGATCAGCCTTGACGGGAGATTCCAAAATCTTTTTGTCTTTTTCTCCACTTTCTGGTGGGCTAATGGTCATCTAGCACCTCTAAATAATTGACCCTTAAGTAGATTTATCACACCTATAAGCCTACTTATTAATAGTAGACTTTTAAGGAACGAGCGAATCAAAACTTAAGATTTTCGTTACCAAAAATAATAGGCTAAAGATTCTTTGATCATGCAGGAAAGTAACAAATGTTTCATTGATTGTTACTTTTCAATATTTCTATTAAATCCCTTTACATAACAAGGTTCTGAGTATATTTACTCATTAAGCTCCAATAAAT
>QCVV01000064.1 GCA_003210235.1 Prochlorococcus sp. AG-686-O05
AAGTTTCCTTTCTTATAAGATTTTTCAATTAAAAGTTTTAATAAATTCTCCTTATTTAAATTATTCTTCTGCGAAAAATTGTTCATTAATAGAAGGTCTGCTTATATTTCAAGATTAGGAGAAAAAAAAGAAATCTCACAAAAACTTACTAAGTTGGTGCTTTTTGAAATATTATTTTTATATTGTATGTAAATTGAATGTAAATTGAATGTAATCATTCATTACTGCAAAATTTGGGGGTGTAGCAATCTGGTGAATGCACCAAACTCATAATTTGGCTTAGGCGAGTTCGATCCTCGCCACCCCCATCACTAACTTGTTATTGAATGAAAATAACTTTACTATTATTACTTTTGATATTTCCAGCTTTTTTTGCTGCAAGTGAACTCTCTTTTTTATTAATAAGGCCAAGTAAAGTTTTAAGACTTATAGAAGAGAAAAGGAAAGGAGCATTTTCCATCTTAAAAATTCAAAAAAGATTCAGATCTTCGTTAATAGCATCTCAATTTGGTGTGACAATATCTCTTATAGCTGTTGGTTGGATAAGTAAAGGTTTGGCTAATGAATTTTGGAACTTAAATAAATTATCAAATCGAATATATGATCTCTTATTATTTTTATTTATTGTACTTATAGTCACCCTTATATCCGGTCTTATTCCTAAAGCATTAGTAATTAATAATCCTGAGTCAGCCGCTTTGAGATTAACTACAATTTTTGATGCTGTTCGCAAAGGAATGCAGCCTATTGTTTCTGTAATCGAATTTTTTGCTAGTGCTTGTTTAAGGTTATTTAATCTAAACAACAAATGGGATTCATTAAATTCAGTATTATCAGCGGGTGAATTAGAGACATTAATAGAAACAGATAATGTCACAGGATTAAAACCTGATGAGAAAAATATCTTAGAAGGTGTTTTTGCTTTAAAAGATACTCAAGTCAAAGAAGTAATGATTCCAAGATCTGAAATGGTAACTTTGCCAAAAAATATTACGTTTGCTGAACTTATGAAAGAGGTTGATAAAACAAGGCATGCTCGTTTTTTTGTAATTGGTGAGTCACTAGATGATGTTTTAGGAGTTTTAGATTTACGTTATTTAGCAAAACCAATATCTAAAAGCGAAATGGAAGCAAATACATTACTAGAGCCTTTCCTTTTGCCCGTAACAAAAGTAATAGAGACATGCTCATTAGCAGAGATATTACCTATAGTTAGAGATTACAATCCATTTTTACTGGTTGTTGATGAACATGGTGGGACTGAGGGACTTATTACTGCAGCTGATCTAACTGGAGAAATCGTTGGGGAAGAAATGCTAAATAGCAGAGTATATTCTGATATGAAAATGTTAGATAATTTCTCCAAGAAGTGGTCAATTGCTGGTAAAGCAGAAATAATAGAAATCAACAAAAAGTTGGGATGTTTTATTCCCGAAGGAGCTGATTATCATACACTCGCAGGATTTCTTCTTGAAAAATTTCAAATGGTTCCAAAAATTGGAGATAGTTTAGATTTTAAAAATATTAAATTTGAAATAATTTCAATGTCAGGTCCCAAAATTGATCGTGTAAAAATTTTTCTGCCAAAAAGTTAAATTTGACATTCAATGAAGGATAATAAATAAATATAAATGAACTATAAGATATGAAACCAACCTCATCCTCAGTAAAGGTTGGAGTCATCGGTATAGGAAATATGGGATGGCATCATGCTCGAGTGCTTAGTTTGCTTAAAGATGCAGATTTAGTAGGAGTTGCCGATCCAAACGAAAACAGAGGTAAATTAGCAGTAGAGCAATTTCAATGTGAGTGGTTTAAAGATTATCATGATCTTATTTCTAAAGTTGATGCAATTTGTATCGCTGTCCCTACACTTCTCCATCACAAAGTAGGCCTAGATTGTCTTAAAGCAGGTGTTAATGTTCTTATTGAAAAACCAATTGCAGCTAATGAGTTAGAGGCAAAATCTTTAATAAAGGCCTCTAAAGTTAGTAACTGTCTTCTACAAGTTGGTCATATTGAAAGATTTAACCCTGCTTTTAGGGAGTTAAATAAAATAGTTCAAAATGAAGAAATTGTTGTTTTAGAAGCAAGAAGGCACAGTCCTCATGCTGACAGAGCAAATGATGTATCAGTTGTCATGGATTTAATGATTCATGATATTGATCTAGTGCTTGAATTAGTTAATTCAAAGATACAAAAATTAGCTGCCGTCGGAGGAAGAAATAGTGATGGCTTAATAGATTATGTAAATGCTACTTTGGTTTTCAACAATAATATTATTGCAAGCTTAACTGCCAGCAAAATGAGTCATAAAAAAATTAGGAATTTAAGCGCACATTGTCAGAATGGTCTTGTTGAAACGGACTTCTTAAATCATTCTCTACAAATCCATAGAAAAGCGCATGAATCGTATACAGCAGAGCATGGAGAATTAGTTTATAGAAATGATGGTTATGTTGAAGAAGTAAGCACAACCTCTATTGAACCTTTATATGCAGAATTAGAACATTTTCTTAAGTGCGTACAAGGTAAAGAGTTACCAGAAGTAGATGGAGAACAAGCTTCAAGGGCGTTAAAAATTGCAGATTTTATTGAGTCTGCTGTAGAAAACTCTGGTGATGCAATATCCCTTGAAATACCCTTCTAATTCATAAATAGATTTTATTTAAACCCAACCGCAGCTTGCCAAACAAAAACTAATAAAAAGAAAAATAAAGGTATTAAAGGAAGAACGTCAACGGTTGGAGCGAAAGCCTTATATGCTTCAGGCAATTCAGCGAATGTATTTAAAAGAGTGAGCACCTTCTTAATAAATTAATTAATTATCTTAAGACGTTACCACGTATGGTGAGCAATAGAGGATCTTTTCCAAGGAGCGAAATCTATTGTAAAACAATTATCTTTAATTGCAGCAGAAATTGCATTTGTAAATCGAATTAGATGAGAAATATTATGCATACTGATAAGAGTGAGACCTAATATTTCATCATTTCTGACTAAATGATGTAAGTAAGCACGAGAATAAGATTTACAAGTTTCACATTTACAAGTTTTATCTATTGGAGAAAAATCTTTTTTAAAACGAGCATTCCTTATATTCCATCTTTCATCATTAAAAAATGCTGTACCATGTCGTCCTAACCTTGTTGGTAAAACACAATCAAACAGATCGAATCCTTTTGCTATCGCTAAAGAAATCTCCTTTAAGGAGCCTATACCCATTAAGTATCTTGGTTTATATCTGGGTAAGAATTTTGGTACAAAATTTATAACGTTATGAATTTGATCAACTGACTCTCCCACACTAACTCCTCCTACCGCAATGCCAGGTAAATCAAAAGAGCTAGTGAATTTAGCACTAATTTCTCTTAGTTTTGGATATCGCCCCCCCTGCACAATCCCAAATAGTGCTTGATTAGATTTCTTATGATTTTCAACGCATTTTTCCAACCATAAATGTGTACGATCTAAAGAGTCTTTAATATCATTTTCATTTGCAGTATGAGGAGGGCAATGATCAAAAGCCATTGCAATATCAGAGCCAAGATCCATTTGAATCTGCATTACTTTATGAGGAGATAAAAAAACATGGCTCCCATCTCTAGGGTTTTTAAATTCCACTCCTTCATTTGTAATATTATTTAGTTTAGCTAAGCTAAAAACTTGATATCCCCCTGAATCTGTGAGTATAGGTTTATCCCAATTCATGAATTTATGAATTCCACCTGCCTCTTTTATAAGTTTTTCACCGGGTTGAAGATGAAGATGGAATGTATTAGAAAGAATCATTTCTGAACCGGTAGATTCCAACTGGTTGGAGGAAATACCTTTAACCGTCCCCAAAGTCCCTACTGGCATAAATCTAGGGGTCCTAACTTGACCATTAGGAGTATGGAATATACCAGTTCTAGCTTCTGTATTACTACAACTTGATGTAATTTCAAAATCAAACACGATAAATATTAAAGAATTTCTGATTTTTTTTATTAATCCATTCTATTATTCAATAACGAAAGTATCTATAGTCTCATCAAAAACAATTTCATTAATAATCTCGCCGGAGCTTGGATTTTCTACACTACTTTTCCAAAGTTGCCTTTTATTTCTCCAAAATTTAAAAATATTGCTCAATTTGCTCCAATATTAGGATTTT
>QCVV01000065.1 GCA_003210235.1 Prochlorococcus sp. AG-686-O05
GATGTTGGTAAAAGTAAAACTAATTCCTTTTCGGATGCTTTTGCTAGAATAGAATGCCATTATTTTATAAATAAGATCTTCTTAGAAGAAAATTTTATTTTGAAAAATATAAAGATTATAGAATCAATACCAACTAAAATAATTCAAGGTAGATATGACGTAGTTTGTCCTGTAAGGAGTGCTTGGGACCTTAGTAGAAAATTAATAAATTCAGAGTTAATTATCATAGATGACGCTGGTCATTCAATGAGCGAAAAAGGCATCACATTAAAATTATTAGATTCAGTTGAAAGATTAGAAAGTTTTTAGGCAAATATTATTAAAATTAAATTTATCAAATGTTATAGACCATTATCTTCGATATTTTTAGCAATACTTCTTAGTAACTCAACAATATCAGAGTCATCACATTCTGTATCCTCTTTCAGCAGAATACATTCATCTCTAATGCTTACATTAGTACTCCACCAAATTCCGGAACTATTAGTATCGTCCCATTCAAATCTATCGGACATTACTACTATGAGTTCACTTTGATTTCTTCTTTAATATCTTCTTTGATTTCTTCCTTTACTTCTTCTGGCCATTCAATATCAAACCTTGCATACTCTTCTGTAGCAAATCCTTCAGGATGGCGCTTACAAATTTTTCTTCTTCTAACAAAAACGTGGTCAACTCTTTTCTCTTCGTCGGGGGTAACTGTTCTTTCAAGTTCTATAACTTCAGTAAATTCTGTTGATTTAAGTTCGATTGTAGGTTTCTTCATGCTTACAATAAATAACCTATTTACATTAAAGGTTGATACTGATGATCGTGGATTTCTAGTTGTAACTTATTTAACTTAAATTCTTTTTAAAAATAAATTTTTTGACAGCTTTTAAGGTTTTAATTTTCTTGAATAAATTAAATTTATAATTCAAGATTTAATTCATATTGAAAATCAGCATTTGGTTTTATCTTGGTCTTTTTAGGATGATTTTTTTTCTTAATTAATGATGTTCTTCTAGAGCCATGTTTTAAATATACTTCTTTTGAAATATCCCAATAACCATCTTTTTGAGTTATTTCTTGAATCTTTTTTCTGGCAATCTTAGTAGTTTTTGAAAGGTCGATTATAGGTTTTACATATTCAGAATTTGAATACTCACTTGCATTGAAATTTTCCATCAACCAAGGTTCATGTATAAAGTTATCAGGATAATGTTTTATCTCCGGTACCCAATTTCTTATAAAATTCCCTTTTGGATCATGATCTTTCCCCTGCTTAATAGGATTATAAATTCTATTTATATTTATAGAGGTTGTACCTGATTGCATTTGGCATTGATTCCAATGAATTCCAGGTTCATAGTCAATAAATTTGCATGCCAATACAGAACCTGAATCTTGCCATGGTATCCATAAGTTATAGCTTGCAAAAGACATCAACATTGCACGCATTCTAAAATTAAGCCAGCCATTAAAATTTAAAGATCTCATACAGGCATCTAAGAAAGGAAAACCTGTTTTCCCTTCACTCCATAATTGAAGATATTCATTATCTTTTTTTCTGATTTTCATGAAATATGGATGAAATTCTTTAAATTCTAATTCTGGTTCACTTTCAAGTTTTTGAATAAAGTGACAATGCCAAGTTAATCTACTTTTTAGCATTTTAGAATTATTATTTTTAATTAAATTTGCTTTATAAAAAATCTCTTTTAAAGAAATACATCCCCAACTTATATAAGGAGATAGTCTTGAACAACTATCGAATGATTTCTCAGGGCTTGAAATATCTTTTGAGTAAGAATTTAATTTTTTACTGAAAAAATAATCCATTCTTTTTAAACCATTTGCCCTCCCACCCTTTAATCTTCCCATACATAAATCATCTTTAAAGCAAAAGAAATTATCTGGTGGTATTTCACCAATATCAATTTCTATAGGATTAATATTTGAAGGTTCTAATAATAATTTTTTCTCCATATTTTCTTTCCATTTTTTTGACCAATTATTTCTATCTAGATTTCCTCTAAATACAGAAAATTGTAAATATTCATTCCAAACTACTTTTTTCATTGAAGCCCATTTTCTAACTTCTTTATCTCTTTTATATGTAAAATAATCACCAGTTTCTTGATGGCTATAGATACCTTTTACATTGAATTTATTAGATATCTCTTCAAAAATTTTAATAACTTTACCTGTTCTAATTATTAAAGGTTGTCCAATATTTTTAAGTGAATTTCTTAAATCTATGAGACTCTCTTTGCAAAACTGCCACTGTCTATCTGAATAAGTTTTTTGTCTCCATAGTTCTTTTTCAACTATATAAATAGGTAATATATCTCTATCTTTTAAAGATTCAATTAGAGCCTCATTATCTTTTACTCTTAAATCTCTTTTAAACCATAGTATGTTTATATCCTTCATCTACACAATTTATTTTTATTATAAAAAAATAAATTTTAATTAGTTACCAAATAAAAAAATTATTCTTTTTGGAATAATTTTAAAAACTCTTTATTATCCATTCCTGAAAAACTTTTTTCCTTTATAGATTCAATTACTTTTGTATAGTATCTATATTTAATTTGATACTCACTCATTAAAAGAATTATACGCCAATTTTTTATATAAAATCTCCTAACTATCTCTTCATATTTTTTTTTGTCGGTTTTTTCTAGTTCCTCTTTATTACTTAAATATTTTTTTTCGATCCACTCAAAAACATCTTTAAGTTTCCCGTTTATTTTGCCGTTAGTTATCCATCTTTTTATATAAATTTCATCTCCATCTTCTAATTCAAAACATTTTTCAGGAGAAGGGAGTGTGTAATTATGAAATCTTTCAGTATAATCTTCGATCAGTTTCATTCAACTAATCCTCCTTATTCAATTCTAGTTCTCGCATAAACATAAATGCACCAAATGAAAAGGCAAGTGAGATTAAAAAAGTTAGAGGAAAATAAATGCCCCATAATTTCAACTTTAATCTTTTCCCCTCTGCAAAATAAAATATAAATACTGATATGAGAAGAATAGCTGTGTCAGCTGATATAAATCCAGAAGTAGGAGTTATCCATGCGTCATCAAAAAATGCAGTTCCTATATCTATTACAGAACCTTGAATATTCCCATTACTTACTAAGTTAATAAATTGAAGAATAAAATAAAATGGCCAAATTAATCCTGCTATTGAAGTCGCTCCATAAATTGTAAGTCTAATTTTTGACCACATAGCTTTACCTTTTTAGACTATTTATAGCTAATATTAATGAATAAATGATGTATAAAATCATTCGAATAATTAGTCTTTTTTAATAATAAAAATTCAAAATATACATAATAATGTTCCTATTCTTTTTTTATTTGTTTTAAATTATCTACATTTAAGTCGAATTACTCACATATTAAATTAAGCCTATCAGCTATAAATAAGTTATAAACAAAAATATTTATGACCCAGATTCTTTTTATTGATATTACGCTTGCTTGTTTAGGGGTATTTATTTATTTTTTTGGTCTTAAGAAATTATTATTTAATCAGCCAAGAACTTTTCAAAAATAATAATAAATGGCAAAAAATAGTAAGGGAATGCCAATTGAGATAGGTATTAAACGTCTTTCTTTATTAAAAGAAAAGGGATTAATAACAGAAGAAATATTTTCTGATGCAGAAGAGCTACTCATTAAGAGTGAAATGGAAATTTCTTCTAAATAATTAAATTCATTAAAATTCTTATTAATTAAGATGCAGCTTTACTTTTTAGATAAATAAAATCTACTCTTAGTTAAATTAAAATAAAAAAATAATGTTAATCA
>QCVV01000066.1 GCA_003210235.1 Prochlorococcus sp. AG-686-O05
TCAATCTGACGAGCAGTTACCCAGCCACAGTCTTGGGCTTGTAGTGCAAACTGACCAAATGCAATGGTATTACCCTTAGAGGCTACTCCTTTCATCCTGCCTCTATGCTGTTTTCGGAATTTAGTACGTTTTGGACTAAGCATTGTTAAACCTCCTATGAATTCTCATTTGAACGATCCTCAAATTGCTGAGGTTTTCGACTACCTTTCCTTCTTGGAATAGCCCCAACAGGAATAGTTTGTTCTTCTTTCGGAAGAACCTCGCCTTTAAAAACCCAAACTTTAATTCCTAAAACACCATAAGTTGTATTTGCTTCACGTAGTGCATAATCAACCTCAGCTCTCAAAGTATGAAGAGGAACCCTTCCCTCTCTAGTCCATTCTGTTCTAGCTATTTCTGCGCCATTAAGTCTTCCGCCTACTTGTACTTTCAAGCCTAAAACCCCAGCCCTTTGCGCTCTTTGCAAAGCCATCCTTATAGTTCTTCTAAAGGCAACTCTTTTTTCTAATTGTTGTGCTATGTATTCAGCAAGTAAATATGCATCCGCATCAACTCTCTCTACTTCAACTACATTAATTCGAACTTGCCTTGTTCTATCTCCTATAGTTTTTTGTATACCTGACCTCAATTCCTCAATACCACTTCCTTGCCTTCCTACAATCACTCCAGGTCTAGCTGTTTTTAATTCGAGTTCTAACTGATCGGCTTTTCTAGCAATTAGAACATCACTAATTCCAGCTGAACTATATTTCTTTTGGATAAAAGTACGAATCTTATCATCTTCTTGTAGAAGAGTTGGATAAGTTTTAGATGTAGCGAACCATTTTGAACGATGTTCTTGTGTAATACCTAATCTAAACCCCGTTGGATTGATTTTGTTACCCATTAGTTTTGTGCCTCCGTATTAGTTGGATTAGGAGCAGATTCAACAGAAATACTAATATGGCAAGTCTGTTTTTTAATAGAGAAAGCTCTACCTTGAGCTCTTGGCCTGAATCTTTTCATCACCGGACCATTATCGGCCGAAGCTGAAGATATTACTAGGGAGGAGGGTTCCATACCCAAGTTATGTTCTGCATTAGCTACGGCAGATCTTAAAACCTTAGTAATAGGATCGGTAGATCTATATGGCATAAATTCCAACATAATAAGTGCATCTCTATAAGACTTACCTCTAATTTGATCGAGAACTCTTCTTACTTTTGATGCAGAACCACGAATATACCTACCGTGAGCAATAGCTGTTTTTGTCATATCAGGTGTTTTTGTCATTTATCTTGCCCCCTTCTTATCTCTAAGATGGCCACGATAGGTTCTTGTAGGAGCAAATTCACCTAATTTATGACCTATCATTTGTTCAGTTATAAAAACTGGTATATGAGCCTTACCATTATGAACAGCAATAGTATGACCAATCATAACAGGAAGAATAGTCGAAGATCTAGACCATGTTTTGATGACTGATTTATCATTATCAGTATTTTGTTTTTCTACCTTTTTAAGCAAACTATCTGCGATAAAAGGCCCTTTTTTTAATGAACGTCCCATAATTTATAAAATAGAAATAGAAATAGAAATAGTAGTAATCAAGAATCTCTTCCTCCTCTACTTCTCTTAGAAATACGACGACGTCTTCGAACAACTAATTTGTTACTTGGCTTGTTTTTCTTACGTGTCTTTAATCCAAGCGCTGCCTTACCCCAAGGTGTTACAGGGCCTGCCCTACCAATAGGAGCTTTTCCCTCTCCTCCTCCATGTGGATGATCACATGGGTTCATAACACTACCTCTTACTTGAGGTCTTCTACCTAACCATCTTCTTCTGCCTGCTTTTCCTAAGCTAGTATTACGTATTTCAGAATTACCCACTTCACCTAAAGTTGCATAACATTCCTTGCGTACAAGTCGGACTTCAGTAGATGGGAGTTTTAAAGCGACATAATCTCCTTCTTTGGCCATCAGTTGTGCACTAGCTCCTGCAGATCTGACCATTTGAGCACCTCTACCAGCATATAGTTCTACACAATGAACATTCGATCCTAAAGGCATGGAAGATAGAGGCATTGCATTCCCTTCTTCAATTGGAACGCCTTCTCCAGAAATTATAGTTTGACCAACTTTTATTCCGGCTGGCGCGATTATGTATCTTTTCTCTCCGTCTTCATAAAATAAAAGTGCAAGCCTAGCATTTCTATGAGGATCGTAATGAATAGCTGCAACCTTGGCATTAATATTTTTTTTATCTCTTCTGAAATCTACCAATCTATATTGTCTTTTATGTCCGCCCCCTCTGTGACGACAGGTTATAACTCCTCTATTATTTCTACCTTTATTTCTATGCTTAGAAACTATTAATGATCTTTCTGGTTTTGAACCTGTAATCTCACTAAAGTCAGTAACAACTCTTTGTCTAGTGCCAGGTGTATAGGGTTTGAATTTACGAATAGCCATAATAAATACTCCTTAAGATTCTGGGAATAGTTGAATTTTGTCTCCTTCAGCAAGACGGACAATTGCCTTTTTGACTTGAGAACGTTTCCCGGAGAATTTACCGACTCTTCTTGTTCTCCTTGGAGGATTCATAGTGTTTATGCCAATAACTTTAACATTAAACAAGGCCTCAATTGCTTCCTTTATCTGAGGCTTTGCAGCTCTGTGATCTACCTCAAAAGTATATTGGTTAAGGTCTAGCGCATTTGTCGCTTTTTCTGTAATTACAGGTTTACGAATTATATCGGCTAAACGAGAATCAAATAATTTACTCATGATGCATAAACCTCCTGAATTTTATTGATTGCTGATTGACCAATAACTAGTTTGTTAGCGTTAAGAATATCAAAAACATTTAATTGATCAGCAGCAATTAATTTTACCTTTTGAATGTTGTTAATAGATTTTTTGATGACATCAGTTGGATCATCAAGAATAACTAAAACCTTTTCTGTTTTTTCTATTCCTAATCTAGAAAGACCGTTAATTATTTCACTAGTTTTTGGTTGGTCTAATGTTGAACCAAAATCTTCAACAGTTTTAATATCAGCAATCCTAGACATTAGTGCTGTTCTAAGTGCTAATCTTCTTTCTTTTCGGTTCATATCTAGATTGTACGAACGTGGTTTAGGGCCAAAAATTACTCCCCCTCCTGGTCTTAAAGGAGTCCTAATTGATCCTTGGCGAGCTCTACCGGTACCCTTTTGCTTATATGGTTTCCTCCCTCCTCCACGAACTTCAGACCTTGTCAAAGTAGATGCGGTGCCCTGTCTTTTGTTAGCTAATTGTCTAAGAACAGCTCTATGGATTAAATCGGCAGAAGATGTCTCTTTGGCAACTTTTAAGTCAATTGAAACCTTACCAGCTTTTTTGCCATCCCATTTTAAAGTATCTAGTGTTGTCATGATTTTACTCCTCCTTTGTTACCTACAACATTATTAGGCCTTATATTTACTATCGAGCCAGGTTTTCCTGGTACAGAGCCTTTCACTATAAGCAAATTTTTTTGATTATCAATTTTGACTACTAGTAAACCCTTTGTGGTAATTTTTTTACCTCCATATCTTCCTGCCATCCTTTTACCAGGATAAATTCTACCTGGAGTTGTTCCAGCACCTGTGGATCCCGGGGCTCTATGATTTTTGGAACCATGACTCATAGGTCCCCTACTAAAACCATGTCTTTTTTGATATCCAGAAAAACCTCTACCCATCGATT
>QCVV01000067.1 GCA_003210235.1 Prochlorococcus sp. AG-686-O05
ATAAAACTTGAATTTATATTTCCAAAATTTATACCCCTCTTATCAAACCAATAGGGTATTTCTCCTGATAATTGTATTTCAGGATTCAAACTATCTAAATATCCAACATTTCCTTTAAAATTAATATTATTAATATTTTGATTTAAAGGAACATTAAGATTAAACTCTGCAATTAATGTACCGTAATTAAGATTTTTCGTATCAGAGATAATCTTATTACCTCGGCATAAAAACCTAATAGAATCACTGTTTATGTCCTCTACTAAACTATTAGTTTTCACACTAAAGTTATTTAAAGAAAGCTTCCCTTTACAAAAGGTTTTTTTAGATGATTTATAAAATTTTATATTAGATTTAATTTTTCCTGCTCTAAAAGCAAATTCCCTATCCCCAAAACTATAGTTAGATCCCTTCAAATTTATCCCCTTCGATAATATCTCGAGTTTCAAAAATTCATTATTTAATTTAGTATTTATTTTTAAATTTAAATTACCTTTACCTTTAGAGTATGATTTAAAATCTCCAAAAAACTGCTTAGATTTTGATTTATATATTAATTTTCCTTTTACTTTAGTTTCTATACCAATATCCTTTAATTTAAAATTTATGGATTCTTTAAAGTTGAAATTTAAGTCATATTTTAATTTGTTTTTAATAAAAATTTTTTCATTATTATTAAGGTCTCCTCTTTTGAAAAAATCTTTGTTTATTTCAACTTTAGTTTTTGTAGGTGTTACATTAAAAATCCATCTTTGATTTAAAAATGATCTAATTGGCATAATGCCTATATAAATATTCTTCGCTATGATTTGAGAATTTAAATTCTCATTATCAATAATTTTAAAATTATTTAAAGAAATTCCTAGAAGTCTTATACCAGAATAATCACCCAATTCAATATCTTTATTTAAAAATTTTTCTATCTTATTTTCTAATCCTATTTTTTTGGTCTTATAGAAATATTCAAGATATTTATTTAATAACAAAGTTCCTACAAAACTTACTGACAAAAAAGTCCCTAAGAAAAAAAGTTTCTTATTAAAATTTAGAGATCTAATTTTTTTCAAGTTAGAAACCCAAAATATAGTAGGCTTACAAAATATAAGAAATTAATGAGGTCAAAGCCACTAAATGTCTTTTTTTGAACTATTAGAAAATACACCTAAGATATTTGGATTTTTAGGTATATTTCTTTTTCTTGGTACTTTGATTGCATTTATTTTTAATTTTGGTTTTAAATTTAGAATTACAGGTGCGACTATATTTTCATTATTGCTATCTTTAAGCAGTTGGGCTTTTATACATAGCTATACAGAAAATATAAAAATAGATGGTGCAAAATATGTTCCAATCGTTTACGATAATGGATTTGATTTGATCGTTACAAAAGCTGATAATGAATTTCCAGAAGAAGCTATTGAGCCCACTTTAAAACAATTATCTGAAAATCTAAATAGAGGTAGTAGATCAGGGTCAAAAGTTAAAATTATAATTAGGAAACTTGAAAAGATCTCAAATGATGTTAGTAAACCTGTAATTATTGGAGAAATAGAAAAAGGCTTTGCAATGAATTGAGTGATTAAATGATAGAAGAAAAATTTTTAGAAGTTTTACCTGAAAACTTCAGACATGAAAAATCTTTTTTAATTAAAAATAAACTAAACAATTTTAAAAAATTAAGTCAGCTTACTGATTCTGAATTAAATAATATACAAAATTCATACTCATTATGTACATTAAATAATTTAAAAAAAATCAGAGCTATTGCTAATTTTAAAAATGAGCTTTCAATAACTCCATATGAATCTTATTTACTATTGCATTGCGGCATAGGGTCAATTAAATCTCTTTCAATTTTAAACCCATATGATCTCAAAGAGAGAATTGGAAGACTGGAGAGAAGTCTTAGAACTAAAACTCAAATAAGTATAACTTTATCCACTCTAAAAGATTGGATAAAGAGGGCTAATGAAATCTGTAAATCTATTTAAAATCTTGGTTAAAAGATTTTTTTAATGTAGAATTTAGAAAAGATTCTAAATAAATGACTAACTTCTTTTTATTCTTATTTTTATCATTTGTCTCCATAAATCCTGTTTTTAGTCAATCTAGTCTATTAGAGAGCGTCAAAAAGAATCCTACTGATGCAATTAAGATATGTAATAAATTTAAAGAATTAAACTCAAAAGGCATCTCAGCAAGTTCAGATAAAGCTATAGAGTTTGTTTCAAAAAAAAACAACTTGAATCCAATTAATGCTGAAATTCTATCTATTTATATAATTGGTCTTCATTGTCCTCAGGTTATATAAACATTTAAATGCGGGAAGTAAAATGGGTTGATAAGTCTTTAAGATTAAATGATGGAGTTGAACTAGTATCAAGAATTTGGACACCTAAAGATGAAGGTTCTTGGCCCGCGTTATTAATGAGACAACCATATGGGAGAGAAATAGCTTCAACAATTACTTATTCTCATCCTAAATGGTGGGCTTCAAAGGGGTATACAGTAATAGTGCAAGATGTAAGAGGTCAGGGATCGTCTGGTGGGGTATTCAGAGGGTTTTCTCAAGAACCTAGTGATACATCAGAAACGCACCAATGGGTAAGATCTCTAAAAGAATGCAATGGAAAACTAGGCCTATATGGCTTTTCATATCAAGGATTAACTCAACTTACAGGAACAAAAGATTCAAAGCCTCCTGATTGCTTATCGCCCGCAATGACGGGGATAGATTTTAAAAATCATTGGAGTTCAGATGGAGGTGCTTTTTGGTGGAATAATAATATTGCGTGGGGATTACAAATAGCTGCGTTAAAGATGAGAAGGGAAAATAATTCTTTAGGATGGGAAGAAATAATATCAGCGCTGGAAAATAAAAGTTATTTAAGAAAAGGAATAGATCTTTTAAAAAGATATGATCCCAATAACTTTATACTTGAATGGCTTAATAATCTAAATCAAAATAAAGATTTTCTGGAGATAAAACTTATTTCATCATGGCTTAAAAAACCAATGTTAATTATTGGTGGTCTTTGGGATCCACATCTAGGAGGAGCATTTGACCTCTATCAAAAATCAAAAAAAGCAGGTGGCAATCCTGATATAATTATTGGGGATTCTACGCATCTGAATTGGTGGGAGGGATCACAAAAAACATTGTTAGATTTTTTTAATACGCACCTCAAAACAGATAAAGAAGTTAATAAAACAAGTTCTCTTAAACATAAAAAAATTTGGAATCTTTCATTAAAAAAATGGGATTTAATTGAAGAGGTCAAGATTCATTATTACAAGTTTGGTCTTGAAAGTAATGGAACAGCAAATGTCGAAATTATTGATGGAAGTCTTCTCTTGAATTCAAAAGGGTCAGGCTGGTTTTCAATTGTTCATGATCCATGGAGGCCATTTCAAGCAGACGGAGGACACTTAGGTCCAAATCCTGGGTTATTTGATAGATGTATTTTAGACAAAAGATTAGATGTCGGTATTTTTCAAACCAATTCCTTCCAAAATGATCTTCATCTTTCAGGAATACCCATACTTGAAACTTCTGTAAAGAGTGACAAGAAAAG
>QCVV01000068.1 GCA_003210235.1 Prochlorococcus sp. AG-686-O05
TAAAAGTTTATTTCGTGAATAGTTCTATCACGGCAGTAGAGAATGAAGAACCAACTTTTAATCTAACTAATAGTCGACTTAGGTTAGTGAGTGGAACCTCTAATCCTAAATTAGCTGAAGAAATCGCATCATATTTAGGGATTGAAAATGTCCCCTTAGTCTCTAAAAGATTTGCTGATGGGGAACTTTATGTTCAAATACAACAATCTATAAGAGGTTGTGATGTATTTCTTATTCAACCTACATGCGCTCCTGTGAATGATAGTTTAATGGAGCTTATGATAATGGTTGATGCCTGTAAAAGAGCTTCTGCTAGACAAATTACAGCCGTCATTCCGTATTTTGGATATGCAAGGGCGGACAGAAAAACTTCAGGAAGAGAGTCAATTACAGCAAAGCTTACAGCAAATTTACTTGAAAAATCTGGTGTAGATAGAGTTCTTGCCATGGATTTACATTCTGCACAAATTCAAGGATATTTTGATATTCCTTGTGATCATATTTATGGATCTCCTGTCTTAATTGATTATCTTGAATCTTTAAAGTTGGAAGAAGTTGTAGTTGTGTCTCCAGATGTGGGTGGGGTAGCCAGAGCAAGAGCATTTGCCAAATTAATGAATGATGCACCATTAGCGATTATTGACAAGAGAAGATCTGCTCATAATATCGCAGAGAGTTTAACCGTTATTGGAGAAGTTAAGGGAAAGACAGCTATTCTTATAGATGACATGATTGATACTGGTGGTACTATTTGTTCAGGTGCAAATTTATTAAAAAAAGAAGGTGCAAAGAGAATTTTCGCATGTGCTTCTCATGCGGTTTTCTCTCCACCTTCTTATGAAAGATTAAGTTTAAAAGATTTATTTGAACAAGTTATAGTTACTAATAGTATTCCAGTTCTCGATAATGATGACTTCCCTCAGTTAAAAGTACTTTCTGTCGCAAATATGTTAGGAGAGGCTATATGGAGAATTCATGAAGAAAGTTCGGTTAGCTCTATGTTTAGATAAAAAATTTATTTTTTATTTTCTTTTAGTATTTTGGAAACTTTTTTAGTCACCTCTTCTGGGACACTATCAGGACAATATTGTATGGCTGTAGTAACTATTTGAAATTCTGCACCTGCAAATAATTTTTCTCTTTCTAATTTCTTATCCCCTAATTCTTTAACGGCACCTCCATGTTTACCCTCAACTACTTGTACATATGTAGCAGAAGCAACTCCTAAAGCTTTTGGAAATTCTATACCAGCTTTTGTTGCTATACAAAGATATGAAGCCCCCATACCTTTATATAAATATAAATCTTGTTCGGTAGCCGCTAGCAATTTTTTTTCTGCTTTTATTTCTTTTTTTAATAATTATCACCGTCAATAAGTCGAGTGTGCTCAAGGATATACCAGTCTTCATAGGACGATTCGAATATTAGCTCATGTTCATCAACTTGTTTAATATTGGATATTCCGTCAATATCACTTAAATAAAATTTTTCTCTTATTAATTGGTGATCCTTTATAAATGCTTGCATTTCGCCTCTTTCTCTATATTTGGGATGTTCATCAAAAAAACTATATTTCTTTTCTGGATACCAAGAAAATTTATAGTGAGATTCCCATTCTTTTTTATTTTTAAGAGACTCAATATTTATGTACATGCAAATATTATAAGTTTTCTTTTCTTCTTCAAGAAAATATGTCCTATTGGATTTCCAAAGCCCAAGGTTACGAGAAAACCATCTTTTTAAATTACTATCGATGTTAACTTCAGGAGAATTATATCCCCCGTAATTAAAGTTATTTATTTGATTTTTAACAACCATTTATAAATATCATCTATTTATTTATTAGCTTAACTGTAAAATAAATATAAATACCTTAATGTGTTTATAAGCAAAAACATCTTATCAAAACTTCCGGGCAAATCATTTGAATGAAAAAAAAGAATTAAAATTAATATTAGTAGCTGCTAGAAATCATCTTTCTAGGAATGATATTACATCATTATTATCCTATTTAGAATCCGATGACTGCGAGTTTGAGATTTCACTTCAAATTTCTGCACCAACGGAACAACCTGAACTACTGGAGTTGCATAGGTTAGTGGCTATCCCGGCTCTTATAAAGGTTTCACCAGCACCAAAGCAAATATTTGCAGGAAGTAATATTTTTGTTCAATTGCAGACTTGGTTGCCTAGATGGAAACAGGAAGGGGTTACAAAAAATTTAGGTATTAATCTTCAACCTTCAAAAATAGATTCAATTAGAACACAAAAAGAGTTTCTCCTTGAGGATGAATTATTGGTCCTTAGACAAGAAAATGAGACACTTACAAAAAGAATTGAATCACAAGAAAGACTGCTAAGAATGGTTGCACATGAATTGAGAACACCCCTAACGGCAGCAACCCTTGCCATTCAAAGTCAAAAACTAGGCCAAATTGATATAAAAAAATTACAAGACGTTATTAAACGACGTTTAGAAGAAATTGAACTCTTATCTCAAGATCTTCTTGAGGTTGGAACAACTAAATGGGAAGCTCTTTTTAATCCTCAAAAAATCGATTTAGGAAGCATAAGTGCTGAGGCAATTCTTGAATTAGAAAAGTTTTGGAGATTAAGGAATATAAAAATTGATACTGACATACCCTCAGATCTCCCAAGCGTATATGCAGATCAGAGAAGAATGAGACAGGTATTTTTAAATTTAATTGAAAATGCACTTAAATTTTCAGAAGATTCTGGAACAATAAAAATTACAATGATTCATAAAACAAATCAATGGGTAGAAATAACGATTTGTGACAAAGGTGCTGGAATTCCGGTAAGTGAACAAAAAAGAATATTTCTTGATAGAGTTAGGCTGCCACAGACATCTGAAGGGACATCAGGTTTTGGTATTGGGCTATCTGTTTGCAGACGAATTGTTGAAGTACAGGGAGGAAGAATATGGGTTGTATCAGAAGTTGATGAAGGTTCATGCTTCCATTTTACCGTTCCAGTGTGGCAAGGCCAAAACAAAGATCAACAACACTTGACGAAAGGATAGCTTTACTCCTAATTTTTTATAAGCTATTAAGCTATTTCCTTGGCCCCATCGTCTAGAGGCCTAGGACACCTCCCTTTCACGGAGGCGACAGGGGTTCGAATCCCCTTGGGGCTATTAATTAATTTTTAAAATTTTAATTAATTATTTTATTGAAGCTTTTGCTTGCTTATCTACTGCAATCAAATTTTCAGAAAGGTCTTTTTTTAACCTTTTTTCTATCATTCCAATTGGCATCCATTGACAACCCTGAACAGTAAGATCGTAAATTAATGAGTTTTTTGAAGTCTCTTTTATAGTTTGAATTTTCCAGCTCCCTTCAAATCTTCTGAAATCCCCTTTTATTAAATTAAATCTTAATAAACCAAGTTCTTTTTCTTCGAATAAATCAATAGTAACTTCCGCTGAAAACTTCATTCCAAGGAAATCTTGAGCGCCAACTTGTTTTAGATGAACATTATTATTATTTTTATA
>QCVV01000069.1 GCA_003210235.1 Prochlorococcus sp. AG-686-O05
TGTGTAATTTTCTAAACCCTTCTGCTTTGTGAAATTCATTTTCTATATATAATTCCTTACCTTCTACATTGGAAATTATATTTGAAAGCTTGGGATCTACCTTGATATAATTAAGGTTTTTAAGCTTAGACCTTTGACCTCTTATGATTTGCAATAAATTCAAAATAAGTGGATCAATTAATTTAGTTTTGGTTAAAGATTTAGACAACAAGATTAAAAGGGATCAAAATAAGAAGTAGGGCAAAAAATTTCAATGTACTTAGGAGAAATTAATTACTATAACCATTCAAACAAACCTAAATGCGTTTTTGTGGAAAATAAAGAATTACCTCTCGTATCCATAGATTTTTGGTTTAAAGCAGGATGTGTATTTGAGGAATCAGATAAAAATGGGACAGCTCATTTTTTGGAACATATGATTTTCAAGGGAAGTAATGAAATAATGCCGGGAGAATTTGATCATAAAATCGAATCTCTTGGTGGAATTAGCAATGCTTCAACTGGATATGATGATGCACATTACTACGTTTTAATACCAAAAATCAACTTTAAAGAATCACTTGATCTTTTGACAAACATTGTTTTAACGCCAAGCATTAATATTCATGAATTTGAAAAAGAGAAAAATGTTGTTATTGATGAAATAAAACAACAAAATGACCAGCCTGATGAAAAGCTTTTTAATTATTTCCTGAGTAGGATATGGAATGATAATTATTACGGCAAAACAATTCTGGGATCCGAAAAAGATGTCCAATCATTAAAGATAGGAGATCTAGAAAAATTCCACAAAAAATTCTACAATCAGAAAAATATTTCTATTGCAATTGCTGGAAATCTATCTAAGAAAACTTTTGAAGAATATTACGAAAACAACTTTCCTTATCTAAATCAAGGTGAGACTTCAGAAATAAAAATTGATAATGAATTAATTGCAAACCCAAACATTGGGAGAGAAGAAATTAATTTTAATAATATTGAATTTTCTAGAATATTAATGGCATGGAGTATCCCAAGCCTAAAAAATCAAAGAATAAACATCGGATTTGAAATTTTAGCATCAATACTTTCTGTTGGGAGAAATAGCAGATTAGTAAAAGTTTTAAAAGAAAAAAAGAACCTAGTTCAGTCAATATATGTAAATGTAAATGGTGGGGAATTAGGTGGTTTATTAGTAATAGAAGCTTGTTGCGATGAAATGAATTTAAAAAACGTAGAGGAAGAAATTAATAAAACAATTCAAGAAGTTATAAGTTTTAATAATCTAACTCAAAATGAGTTAAGAAAAGCAATTAATATTGTTAAAAGCAACTATATTTTTAATCTAGAAACGTCAACACAATTAACTTCATTTTTTGGAAATGAGCTTTTGTGGGGTAGGAAAAATTCCATAGAAGATTTCAATAGCCATCTTAAATACTGGAATAATTTAAATAACTTCGAAGAAATAATAAATCTTTTATCAAGAAATAAATTCACTTTTATTGCATCAAAAAGTAAATGATACGAAAATATTTTCAAAAGCAAGATAGAAGAAATTTTTCAATTGCGATGATTTGGATAAATGGTGGAAGCAGTATGGATGTTGAAAATAAAAAAGGGATCAATCAAATTCTTTGCACATTATTATGCAGAGGATGTAAAGATTATGAAAATTTAGCCTTTTCGGAGTATCTAGATTCTCATGGGGCAGAATTAAATCTTGAGACATTAGAGGATGGTACATTGGTAAGTCTTAAATCATTAGATGAGTATTTTTATAAACTTTTCCCTTTACTGGAGTTGATAATTAATAAACCAACACTTCCATACAGCCAATTCCAAAATGTAAAGAAATCAACCATTGATACTTTAAAAAAAGACAAGGAAAATCCTTTCAATATTACCTTTGAAAAATGGCGGAAAATTGTATATTTAAAACATTCCTACGCTTATAATTCTTATGGATATGAAGAGGATATTTCAAAAATAACTCATAATGATGTTTTATCTGAATATGAGAATTTTAAAAACAGAAATAAGTATCTTATTTCTAATAACTTAATAATCAAAAGAAAAAGTTTTGATTTATTTAGTCATAATATTTCCAAAAATAAATTTATTTCTAATAACTTAGATTGTGAAAAGAATTACCAAGATCGCAATATTTTTAATAGGTATGTGAGTACATATAAAAAGTCAAACCAAGTAATTTTAATGTTAGGTAACCAAACGTGTCCGATATCTAGTCAGGAATACTTACCTTTAAAAATTTTAGAATCACATCTCTCATATGGTATGAGCTCTTTATTATTCAAATTATTCAGAGAAAAAAATGGTTTAACTTATGATGTTGGGGTCTATAACCCTTTTAGAAAAGAAAATTCTCCTTTTTTAATCTACCTTTCTGTCTCAAATAAAAATGCGCTTTTAGCATTTGAAATTCTATCTGAATTATGGGGAAAATTATTATCTACTTTAATTGTTGATAAGGATATCCTTTTAGCGAAGATTAAATTAGAAAGTTCTACTCTCCTTTCTAATCAAACTTTAGATGAAATTTTACAGAGGAAAATTCAATTTATTGGATATGATCTAGACCAGGATTTTAATTTTCTTAATAAAATCAAAGATATAAATTCTGAAGAAATATTAAGAGTAACTAAAAAATATTTATCAAAACCTTTTTTGAGTGTTTACGGAGACAGAAATATATGTGATGAAATTAAGAAAGTTTGGATAAAAGATTTTTAAATCATCGTTTTTTCAATTTTGTTAATGTCAATTAAGAAACATCCTCTTCTAAATCTTATTTCAACAGTATCAGGAGACCTTATGGAAATTATTTCTCCAACTTCGTCAATTGCTACTAAGTCAGGGGGCCTAAGCATAGGCATATTGTCAGAAGTTTTAAGATAGGACAAAGGATTTTTTAATCTAACTTTATCTTGAATATTAAATTCCATAGTAAGTTTAGAAATGTGAATTTAATCTACTATAAAAAATTAAGTAAGAAAAATTACAACGAAATGGGAAGTTTCATTCTAGAATTGTGAAAATTTATATGTGAAATAAATTAATGAATCAAAAATTAAAAACAATAATCTTATGGGCTCTCCCTATAATTCTGGTTATTGCTCTTTCTTATCAATTCCTTTCGACGACTAATATTGATTCATTAAAGTCTAATGGTACTACAATAGCTCCAAAAAATTCTGCAGTAGCGAGAGTCAGTTATGGGAGATTTTTAGATTACATAAAGTCTGGAAGAGTTACATCAGTTGATATTTTTGATGGTGGTAGAAATGCTGTTATTGAAACTGTTGATTCAGATTTAGACAATAAAGTACAAAGGTTAAGGGTTGATTTGCCAGGTCTCACTCCTGAACTAATAAGTAACCTTAAAAATGAAGGAATAAGTTTTGATGTTCACCCTGTAAAAACAGCACCACCAGCTTTAGGTATTCTTGGAAATCTTCTTTTCCCTGCCATCTTGATAGGGGGTTTAATTCTTTTAGCGAGAAGATCAAATG
>QCVV01000070.1 GCA_003210235.1 Prochlorococcus sp. AG-686-O05
TATGATACGCAATACATAGTTCAGAATTAATAACAAAAGGTTCTGTTATTGCATTTGTTGGACATTTTTCAATACATTTTTCACATACCCCACACAGGGATTTGGATGAATTGTCAGGCGTAAAATCTTCTGAAAGAATCAAAAAACCCAAGGTTAGCCATGATCCAAATTCTTTATTAATAAGATTACTATTTTTGCCTATCCAACCCAGACCTGCTTCTTCTGCCCATGCTTTTTCTAGAAGAGGAGATGTATCAACGCAAATTTTCCACTTGCAATTTGGAACTTCAGTATTAATCCATTTACCTATTTTTTTTAACTTCTTATTAATAACTTTGTGATAATCTTCTCCTTGCCCAAATTTTCCAATTTTGAATTGCGCTTTTTCTTTGTGTTCTTCAGTTAAATAATTAAAACCAACAGTTAAAACACTTTTTGCTCCATTTAATAGAAATTCTATACTTTTTCTTCTTTCGGCTTCCATCCATTTCATTTCAGAATGATAATTATTTGCTAACCATCTTTCTAGAGCTTTAGTTCTTAGTTTTAGTCGAGAACTTCCGGGTATTGATGCTATTCCGGACACAGCAAAACCTTCTAATATTGCTCTTTTTTTTAGCTTATCACTGAATTCTTTTTTATTTTGAAACGTATTTTTCATACTTTTATTATGAATTAGATTGAAATAAATGGTGTTATTAAACTAAGAAACTAATAAATAATTTAAATTTATTAAAAATAAATATATCCCTATCAAGGAAAACTAGCTAAATTGTTAGTAAAATGAATAAAATTAGGAACTTTAATTTTGGTTGAATCTACTCAAAGTCAAGATTCGAACCTAGGAACTAGGCTCCAACAAGATTTAAAAAATGATTTGATAGCAGGGTTGTTAGTTGTTATTCCATTGGCAACTACTATTTGGCTTTCTTCTATTGTTAGCAAATTTGTTCTTACATTAGTTACTTCAGTCCCTAAACAATTAAATCCATTCATTACATTAAATCCTCTATTACAAGATTTAATTAACTTAACCTTAGGTTTAACAGTACCTTTATTGGCAATTTTGCTTATCGGTTTGATGGCGAGAAATTTTGTTGGGAGGTGGTTATTAGAATTTGGAGAAGGTACTTTATCAAAGATTCCAGTTGCAGGAGCAGTTTATAAAACTCTTAAACAACTACTTGAAACTTTTTTAAGTAATAAGTCCAATAGATTTAGAAGAGTTGTTTTAGTAGAGTATCCACGAGAGGGTTTATTTAGCGTTGGTTTTGTAACTGGAGATGTTGGCACATCACTTCAATCAGAATTTGAGGAGAAGTTATTAAGTGTTTTTATCCCTACCGCTCCTAACCCAACGACGGGTTGGTATACATTAGTTCCTGAATCTTCTGTTAAAGATCTAGCTATTTCAGTAGAAGATGCATTTAGAACAATTATTTCAGTTGGTATTGTTAATCCTGATGAAAAAGATAACTCTTCAAATCCAACCTTTTCGAAATTGTTTTCCCAACTAAGAGCCTCTACAAATACTTCATCCACCTAATTGATGCATAACAGATCGCTATCACGAGAATTGTCTTTACTTTCATTAGGTCTTATTAAAGATAAAGGAGATTTTGAATTAAATAAAAGTCAAATTGATGAAGTTTTTGAATCCGCTTTGGATTCTTTAATAAATCATTGTAGAGATGAGTTAGATGACTGTGAAGCCGATCTAGAAAATGTATCTCAACACATTTTAGATAGTGAATTAAAGGAAGGTAGTAATTCTTCTTTTGCAAATGTTCGAGATGAACTCAAAAAAGCTTTTTATAAAATTGAATCAGTAATGAATTCACTTTCAGTCACTTTAGATTTCCCAAAATTGATTGTTTTAAGTAATCAAAATGATATGAGAGAAGATGTAAATCATAGAATTTTAAGCATAATTAATAATTTAAAATCTATAGATTCTGAAATTGACGAAGTAATGGATGGATGGAGATTAAAAAGGTTGCCTAGGGTTGATCGTGATATATTACGTTTAGCTTATGTTGATATTCATTTTTTAGACACTCCTGTTGCAGTTGCGTGTGATGAAGCTGTCAATTTAGCAAACAAATATTGTGACACACAAGGCAGAAAAATGATAAATGGGGTTTTAAGGAGATTGCAAAGAGTTAAGGTGAAGTAATTATTTGATATAAATCAATAATTTTTTATAATTTAATTAAACACGATTTAAAAATATTTATGACTAATAATAAATCTGATAGTTCTCTTGAATGGGCTTCGCAAGCTTATGCTTTATTAAAACAAAAACAAGAATTAAAAAAACAAGAAGTTCAACAAAAAGTAGAGCAACAAAAAGTAGAACAACAAAAAGTAGAGCAACAAAAAGTAGAGCAACAAAAAGTAGAGCAACAAACGGTAGAAGTTAATAAACAAGATTTTTCTAATTTGCAAAAAGATACTGCAGTTAAATTAGGAGAATTTGATGATGATTTCACTTGGTCAGCAATGGTGTTGGCTGCTCAGGGTAAAAAAGTAAATGAAATATCTATTGATGAAATAGATTGGCTGAGTAAATTACGAAGAGGATTAGAAGAAACAAGAAAAGGTTTTGTATCAGAATTATTAGATAAATTAGGAGATGATCCACTTACACCAGAATCTTTAGATGATTTAGAAACGCTATTAATAAGAGCTGATGTTGGTATAGATTCAACAGACAAAGTAATTAATTCACTTAGGAAAAAATTGAATGAAGAAGTTGTTGGAGGAGAAGAAGGAATAAAATTTTTAAAAGATGAATTACGAGCAATTATTGAAAAACCAATTAAAAATTCGGGGAAAAATATTCTTGTTCCACAGAAGGGTAAGTTGAACGTTTGGTTAATAGTTGGAGTAAACGGAGTTGGCAAAACTACAACGTTGGGGAAACTTGCTTATTTGTCATCAAAAAGTAATTATAAAACTTTAATAGCAGCAGCAGATACTTTTAGAGCAGCAGCCGTAGAACAATTGCAGATATGGGGTGATAGAAGCAATGTGGATGTTATTTCGAATCAATCAAAGAATGCAGATCCAGCAGCAGTAGTTTTTGATGCTATTAATGCAGCAAATAAACGTAAAAGTGACCTATTACTCGTTGATACTGCAGGAAGGCTGCAAAATAAAAATAATCTTATGGATGAATTATCAAAAATAAAAAAAATTATTGATAAAAAAGTTCCCGATGCGATTATTGAATCTTTATTAGTTTTAGATGCCAGTCAAGGACAAAATGGATTAAAGCAAGCAAAAAGTTTTGCAATATCTGCAGATTTAAGTGGTGCAATTATTACTAAATTAGATGGTACTTCAAGAGGTGGGGTTTCTCTTGCTGTATCTGCAGAAGTCAATTTGCCTATCAGATTTATTGGCGCAGGAGAGGGGA
>QCVV01000071.1 GCA_003210235.1 Prochlorococcus sp. AG-686-O05
TTAAGCAGCCTACTAATCCTGGTGTGACAGTTGAAGCTATAACATCAATTTCTTCAATACTGATTTTTGATTCTTCTAAAGCTTGTTCAAGAACAAAAGGAAGTAACTCTAAATGTTTTCTCGCCGCGAGTTCTGGTACCACCCCTCCCCATTTAGAATGATCTTCAATTTGTGATGCAACAATATTTGAATGAATTTTATAAGTATCACCACTATTAGAAACAATGGAGACAGACGTCTCATCACAACTTGTTTCAATAGCTAGAACTTTGTGCATATTTGATTCGATACTGTTTTATTTTAGTAATAATTTCTTTATTAAAACATCAAAAGGAATTAAAGATTGCAACTTATGAAATTCTTTTTTTCAATCATAACTTCGGTTTTCCTTTTTCTTGGAATAACCCCAATTGCTTTAGCGGCTAATGGACCGGCATTGAATGCAGATAGAGCGAGCACAGAATTCACAGCCTCAGCTCTAACAACATGTTCAGAGAATCCCAAATTTATTGAACGAGCAAGTACTGCTAAAACCCAAAAAGATATCACAAGATTTGAAAGATATGGCAAAGCAGCTTGTGGTGATGATGGATTGCCTCATTTAATAATAGGACCACCACTTGAACCTTGGGGAGCACTCTTAAATAGAGGTCATGAAGGTGACTTACTTATTCCTGGTGTATTATTTATCTATATTGCAGGAATTATAGGTTGGTCTGGAAGAGAGTATTTGATTGAATCAAAAAAGACTAAGAACCCAGCAGACCTTGAAATTATTATTGATTTAGACTTAGCGAGAAAATGCCTCATCAAAGGTGCTCAATGGCCCTTCTTAGCTAATAAACAAGGAAGAAACGGTGATTTAAGAGAGAAAGATAATAATATTACACTTAATGGTCCTAGATAAAACATCATTCCACACAACTCTAAAAATCAAATGCTTAAAATCTTTAATACAAAATTTATCAGGTCAGCTCCAGTAGTTGCAGCAGTTTGGCTAAGCCTAACCGCTGGAATAATTATTGAATTTAATAGATTTTTTCCTGATTTATTATTTCATCCCATGAGCTGAGATTTCAAAAAGAACTTTCAAGACTTAATTATTTTGAAAACTTTTTTTACTGTCTCATCAACATCATGATTTGTTAATACAAAATCAAATTTATCTGAGGATGCAATTTCGTAGTTAGCTCTGCTAAGTCTTCTATATATTGCCTCCTCTTTTTCAGTACCTCTATTTCTTATTCTTTTTTCTAATTCTGCTTTGCTAGGAGGGAGAAGAAATATTGATAAAGCTTCTGGAAACTTTTCTTTAATTTGTTTTGCACCTTCAACTTCAATTTCAAGCAACACAATAAATCCCTTTTCAATCTTTTCATTAACTGTAGATAAGGGGGTTCCATAGAAGTTTCCTGCGAATTGAGCCCATTCAAGAAAATCTTTTTTATCAATCATATCTTTAAACTTTTCATCACTTATAAAGTAATAATTCTCACCATCTTTCTCTCCAATTCTAGGATTTCTTGTTGTTGCAGAGATAGAAAGCCAAATATCTTTATTTCTATCTAAAAGTTCTTTAACAACGGTACCTTTTCCAACTCCACTAGGGCCAGTGATAATTATTAGTTTTTTAAAATTTTTCATATTAAAATTTTTACAGTAAGATAAATGCTGGTGAATAATTACTAGAAATAATGCAAAAGGGTGTCCCGCAGATAATGGATATTACATCTATAAAATCTGTATTGCATGATTTATCAGAAGAAGTTTTACCATCAAGGTTTGAAACTGCTCAACAACCCGAACCTAATATAATTCAATTCTGTTTAAGAGGAATAAATAGCCAAACTTGGATAGAAGTATCTTGGAATAGTGATTCTGCTCGAATACTTAAAATAAATAGACCTGAAAAAACAGGAGCAGAAAGTACCCTCTCAAAGCAATTAAGATATGGATTAAAATATATGGCTCTAGTTACCCTAGAACAAGATAAATTTGAGAGAGTTATTAAATTTGGATTTGCAAAAAAGCCTGGAGATGAAATAAATAAATACTTAATTTTTGAATTAATGGGCAAACATAGTAATATTTTTTACTTAGATAATAATCAAAAAATAATTGCAGTTGGCAAACAAATAAACTCTAATCAATCTAGCTTTCGTACTGTTTCTACAGGCTCTATCTATTCAGAGCCTCCCAAAAATATGAAAAAGGAGCCTAGTTCAAACGAGTCTTATGAAACATGGAAGGAATCTATTTCTTCAGTTCATGAATCACTTAAATACTGCCTAATAAATACTTATCAAGGTGTAAGTCCAATTTTAACAAAGCAACTTGAGACTTTTAGTAATCTGGGCAGTGCAGAAATAATGAATAAAAATATTGATTTCATAAGTGAAACCAACTTAAAAAAGATATACCAAAGTTGGAAAATATGGATTGAAAGATTTAATAATAACAACTTTAATTTCTCAATTTTTGACAATTTCTTTTATTCAGTTTGGTTTTTAAAGAATGAAATAAATAATAAAAATAATATTGATCAAATTAATGGATTAGAAAACTATTATGATTTTTATTTAAAACAAAGGAAAATTGAAGCATTAGTAAAAAAAATTGATGGGATAATTTTTAAACAAACAACTCTTGAGAAAAAAAATATAAATTTGCAATCTGATCTGTTAATTAACTCCGAAAACTATCAAATATATAAAGAAAAGGCTGACAAAATATACATGACTCATGAAATAAAAAAACAAGATATTATCAAAGGCCAAAAGCTTTATAAAAAGTCAAAAAAACTTAAAAGAGCACAAAATTTAATAAAGGAAAGGATTGATATTTATAAAAAAAAACTTGATAGATTAGAAGAATTTAGCGCTCTATTGGATAACTTAAATTCACTAAAGAATGAAAGTCCGAAAATTAGAATCAATTTACTGGAAGAAATTAAAGCTGAAATTTGTCGAGAGTTTAATGTTAGAATCAAAAATATAAGAGAACAAAAAAGAGACTCACCTGGATTAGAGTCATCTCCAATAGAAATAAATACCCCAAAAGGATTAACAGTTCAAATAGGAAGAAATATGAGGCAAAATGATCTAATAAGTTTTAAGTTTTCAAAAAAAGGGGATCTTTGGTTCCATGCACAAGAATCACCTGGAAGTCATGTTGTTTTAAAGTCATCATCTCAAAATCCATCGGATGAAGACATTCAAATATCTGCAGATTTAGCAGCTTTATTTAGTAAAGCAAAAATGAATATTAAAGTCCCTATAAGTCTTGTAAATATAAA
>QCVV01000072.1 GCA_003210235.1 Prochlorococcus sp. AG-686-O05
ACCAATGATGTGGATGCCTTAGCTGAAGTTTTTGGTAGTGGAGCAGTTGGAGTTATTGCTGATTTTGTTAGTCTTATAGTCATTTCATTAACAATGCTTTCTATAGATAAAGGTCTGGCAACTTTGCTTCTTTTAACTCAAATTCCGGTTTCATATTTTATTATTTGGCTTCAAAAACGTTACAGAAAAGCAAATTATCAAGTAAGAGAGGAATTGTCTCAACTTAACTCTGACTTTCAAGAGAATCTTCAAGGTTTAGAAGTCGTTCAAATGTTTAGAAGAGAATTATTCAATAGTAGGAAATTTTCTAATACCGGTATTGCATACCGGAAAGCAGTTAATGGGACCATTTTTTACGATAGTAGTATATCTGCTTTTATAGAATGGATATCCCTAGCAGCAGTATCATTAGTATTGGCTGTGGGAGGGTATCTCGTGACTTCGGGTAACATAGGTTTAGGAACATTAACAACTTTTATTCTTTACTCCCAAAGACTATTTGAGCCTTTGCGACAGCTAGCAGAGAGATTTACACAGATTCAAGGAGGACTTACTGCTGTAGAGAGAATTAATGAATTGTTAGATGAAGAAATTGAGATTAAAGACTCTATTTCTTCTCAGCAAATTTCAGGAGGAATTTTAAGTAAGGATTATAAATTTAAAGGGAAAATTGAATTTAGGAATGTCAATTTTTTCTATAATAAGGGTGAGGATGTAATAAAAGATCTATCATTTTTAGTAAATCCAGGAGAACATGTAGCTTTTGTTGGCCCAACTGGCTCTGGTAAAACAACCATAATAAGGTTGTTATGTAGATTATATGAGCCTCAAGAAGGTCAGATTTTGATAGATGATGTAAATATTAAGGACATACCAATAGCAAGACTTAGAAATATGCTTGGTGTCGTGCTACAAGATACTTTTATTTTCAGTGGTGATGTTTCAGAAAACTTAAAATTAAGTACTGATATTAATAAACAAGACTTAGAAAATATTTGCAGAGAGCTTGGCTTAGATACTTTATTGAAAAAGTTGCCTGATGGTTTGAATACTTACCTTAGAGAGAGAGGAGGTAATCTTTCGTCCGGAGAAAGACAACTTCTTTCAGTAGCTAGGGTCGCCATAAGAAATCCAATTATCTTGATAATGGATGAAGCTACTGCATTTATGGATCCATCTACAGAAGCGACCTTGCAAAAAGATCTTGAAAGGATATTGAATAAAAGAACGGCATTAGTGATTGCGCATAGATTAGCTACTATTGAGAAATCTGATAAGATATTAGTCTTAAAAGGAGGAGCCTTAATTGAAGAAGGAAATCATAGAGAGCTTAGACTCAAAAAAGGATTATATTTCCAACTTTCCGAGCTTCAAGAAAAAGGATTTGCTAGCTTTTAATGATTTTTAGGAACAAAGGGTCATCAATTAAGAAAACAAATACTCTTTCTCAAGATGAGCTGATTAAATATTATGGTTTAAATTCTTATGAGTTCAGCCATCAAGAGAAAAAAGAGATTTTTGTTTGTAGCAAGGTCAAGGAGTTTGATCTTATTGAGTTAGATCAACTTTTGCAGACTGTAGGATGGAGTAGGAGGCCAATAAGGAGAGTGAAAAGAGCTTTAGAATTTAGTATTTTAGTAGTTGGTTTATGGCGTCATGATGAAAAATTCCCTAGGCTTGTAGGTTTCGCTAGATGTACTGGGGACGGGATCATTGAGGCAACTATATGGGATGTTGCTATCAACCCTGTTTATCAAGGACTTGGTTTAGGCAAAGAATTGATGAAATATATATTGCAAGAATTAAAAAAAATCGGAATATCGAAGGTTACTTTATTCGCTGATGCCGAGGTGGTTTCATTTTATAAAAGGCAGGGTTGGGTATTAGAACCAAAAGGTTCAAAATGTGCTTTTTGGTATGCAAAATAATTTAATTTTTATAATAATCATTATGTAAAGATTTAATTGACTCCCCTTTTAACCATCTATTCCTATAACTCCAATTCTTGAATGCTTGAAAAATAATATTAGTTTTTTCCCACTTCCTACTACTTGTATAAATTGGAATAGTTAACATTTTTAAAGATACCTTATTCTTTAATCTTTTTATAAAATCTAAATCCTCCATCAAAGGTATTTTTCGATAACCATTATTTTTAAAATATGTTTCCCTGTGAATTAAGAGTCCTTGATCACCATACGGATCTTTGAAGAAGTAGCTTCTAAGATTTACAAGTATTTCAAGAAATCGGTAAATAATTTCTTTGTTATTAATCTTGAATTTAAAAAAACAAACAGAATTTTCATCGTATCCAATTACTGACTTCACTTTTTTTAACCAACCTTGTCTTATCCTAGAATCGGCATGTATGAAAATTAACCATTGTCCTGTAGCCTTTTTTGCTCCAATATTTAATTGCAATCCCCTATTCTTTTTTTTTGATTTATATATCCTTGATCCATATAACTTGCCTATTTCTCTAGTTTTATCCTCACTATTGCAATCTACAATTATAACCTCAGCTTCATCATTAGAAATTGATAAATCCGATAGAAGTAATGGTAAGTGTTGAGATTCGTTATAAGTTGGAATAATAATTGAGATTTTAGGCAACTTAATTATTCCCTTTTTTCGATATCTATTATTGTATCAATATCTATTTTTCTATGAAGTAAGTCATATTTTAAGTCCATTGAAGAAAAGTTTTTAATAGTTTGTTCAAGGACATCTTCTCTACCCCATTTAATTTTTATAAAGGGTAAATATAAATTAGCAGATAATAATCTTTCAGAAAAAGCAATTAGCCAATAACCTCCGTCATTTGAGGGGCCTAAAATTAGATCATTTTTTTTTAGTTTTGAAAGAGCATTTAATAAATCCATATGACAAAAATCTGGAAGATCAGTGCCTATAAATATAATATTTTTTGTTTTTTTAAAACTAGTTTTTTTATTTATGAGAATTTGCCTTCTCATCTTTTCTCCTAAACATCCTCTACCTTGTAAATTAAAGTTTTTAATTCCTAATTTATAACTCCATCTTTTACTATTTTTGAATCCTAGTCCAGATATGGCTAAGGAAATATCAATCAAACCTTTTTTCTCCAGAAATTTAGCAACTGAAATAGTATGCCCTGTCATT
>QCVV01000073.1 GCA_003210235.1 Prochlorococcus sp. AG-686-O05
ATATTATTGATTATCCAAGGTTACATAATTGATTACATATAAAAAATTTTAACTGTCTTCCTGCTGATTATTATCATCAATAAGCTCGTTTGCAAGTTCTCTCAAATCACCTTTAATTGATACCCATGTAAAAGCAGCTATAAAAACAGTAGCTGATATTGCTATTGTAATTGTCTCTAAAGGACCCAATCCTAATGCAATTGCAAACATGTAAAAAATAAAATAATAACCTATTATATTCCACATTATTAATAAGTTTTAATTGAGTATTCTTTTGAAACTTAATTTAATTATTCAAGAAAAATTTTTATAAATAAACTTTAATATTTATCTTCTTTAGAGACTTTTTTATATAGAGTTTTTTAATAAATAGTTTTCGAAAAATATTTTTAAAATAAAATAATTATGACTAAAAAAAAATGCCCACAATGTAAAAATTTAATTTCAATAACTGCGCCAACTTGCCTATTTTGCGGTAGACCTAATAAATTTGTAACTAATAATTATGTAAAAAGAAAGTGGAATAATGAATTTAGAAAAGATAAATCCAATAATTTTAAAATACTATTATCTAAAAAATTATTTTTAATTTTTATTTGTATTACTATTTTAAGTATAATTCTTACTATTTTGTATAAATAGAATAATTATTAATTTAAAATTGCATCTAGAACTTCTTTTGTATTTGGTGAAAGTTTATTTTTTTTAATAGAGTTAAGTACATTAACTATATTTTTTTTGTAGGGATTTTCATATTTTCTATAGGTACTAAATATTTTTAAAAAACGTGATATTACAATTGGATTTGATTTATCAAATTCTATAATTTTATTTGCTATGTATTTATAACCTGATCCATCTAAAGAGTGGAATAATGAATTTCTTGTTACATAAGCATTTAATATGGATCTTAAAGTGTTGGGTGATTTGATATCAAAATATTCATTATTAAAAAGATCTTCAATACTTTTTTGATTACTACCTACCTCAATAGATGCTTTAAAAAAGAACCAATTATCCAAGACTACTGGATTATTTTTCCATTTATTGAAAAAATTATTTGAAATCAATTCTCTTTCCGGGCAATTAATCCTTGTGAATACATTTAAAGCAGCTTTTGAAAGTGTCATTGAATTACTATTTATACAACTAATTATCTTACTTTTAATTCCTTCATAATTACTATGTAAAAGTAACTTCCATATTGTTTCTATTAGTTTTCTTTCATCCTTACCCTCAGGCCATATTTTAGTTATGTTTTTATTAATCTCTTTAAGCTTACTCAAAAGTTCTATTTTTAATTTAGTACCAAAAAGATTATTTAATTCGTCAATAGTTTTATAAATCTTTAATGGATCAATTATCTCTATTTCTGATTCTATTTCAGAAAATGTTGGGATACTAAGTATTTCAGACAAGAGAGATAAATTTATTTTTTTCTTATTCCTAATTATTGATCTTAATGTTGTTATTAATTTATTTTCAATATTAATATCGGGTTCTTCATATATTCTTTTGCAAATTATTATTTTGTATATACTTTTTATTGTGTCAAATATTGTGAAATAATCAGTTTCAAATTCTAGTATTAATAATTTTTCTGCAAATGTAGTATCTGTTTCCCATTTAATAGGGGCTGAGAAATTTCGAAAATATGAAATTATTGGGGTATCGAAATTGGAGGTTATACTTTCTAGAGTGAATTCTTCTTCCTTTTCTTTTAAGATAAGTGTCTTATTTATTTTTACATAACTACTCAAGAATATTGAAATATTAATAGGAATTATAAGAGGTAAATTGTTATAAATATTTTGTTTATTTGAATTTATTTGAGAGGCTTGGATTTTAAGGATTTGCTTTTCTTTATCCCATTTTCTTTTAAACTTAACCAAAGGTGTCCCATTTTGTTTATACCATATTTTAAATTTTTCAATATCGATTTCTTTGTTATTCTCTAAAATTTTTTCAACAAATTGATCAATAGTTGCGGCTTTTCCATCATAAGTAGAAATAAAATCCCTAAAACCATTGTTAAAGTTTTCATCTTTTACTAATGTTTTAAGCATTCTTATTATTTCGGCCCCTTTTTCGTAAATAGTAGTCGTATAAAAATTGTCTATCTCTAGATATTTTTCAGGCCTTACTGGATGTGATGTCGGGCCAGAGTCCTCCCTAAATTGTGCTTTTCTTAAGAATTTTGCATCTTCAAGTCTTTTTATTGAACGATTATGAAGATCTGCTGTGAATTCCTGATCTCTAAATACTGTTAAACCCTCCTTTAGTGATAATTGAAACCAGTCTCTACAAGTTATTCTATTACCTGTCCAATTATGAAAGTACTCATGAGCGATTACACCTTCTATACGCTCTAGCTCTTCATCAGTCGAAGTCTCTTTATCCGCAAGTATTAATTTCGAATTAAATATATTGAGGCTTTTATTTTCCATCGCTCCCATATTAAAATGCCTAATTGCAACAATATTGAATAATAATAAATCATATTCGAGATTATATTTTTCTTCGTCCCATTTCATCGACTTTTTCAATGAATTAATTGAATGCTGTGTATACTTTTCATCACCTTTTTCTACGTATATATTTATTTCTACTTTTTTATTAGATTTAGTATTGAAATTGTCTTTGATGCAGTTCAGTTTTCCTGCAACTAATGCAAAAAGATATGAGGGCTTTGGATATGGATCTTCCCATATTACTTCGTGCCTATTTTGTTCAAGATCATTTGTTTTGATAAGATTCCCATTAGATAGTAATACTGGATATTCTTTCTTATTTGCCTCAATCCTTACTTTATATTTACTTAAAATATCGGGCCTATCAGAATGGTAACTTATTCTTCGAAAGCCTTCAGCTTCGCATTGCGTAGTAATAATTCCATTACTTTCATACATTCCTAAAAGAGAAAAATTTTCCTTTGGTTTAATTGTTCCCTCAATCTTTAAGGTAAAAGTTTCTTTAAGAATTGATTTTATTAATAATTTATTTTTTTGTATTGAATAGTTATTT
>QCVV01000074.1 GCA_003210235.1 Prochlorococcus sp. AG-686-O05
GAAAATAAAGGTATGTTAGTTAAGAGGACTCCTGAGACAAAACTTACGGCAGCTATTGTGAAAGTACCAGTTATTAAACTAACAACAAGGAAAATTGGTAAATAAAGAGAATTCCTCTCTTTAAATCCCTCTAGCAACGATTTACCAGTACTTGAAGTAAAACGCGTCCCAACCAGTAAAAAAGGGTACTTAAGAAAATTTGTAATTAGAATAAGACCAACTAATCCGAAACCAAACTTAGCGCCCGCAGTTGTGGATGATAACAGATGTGAACCTCCTATAGCTGCCCCTGCTAGTAAGATTCCCGGTCCTAAACTTTTTTGAATTCCTTTGTTTGACAAATACATTTGTATTTTTTTCTGGAAATTTTCTACTTACTAATTATCTTCATTTAAATCGGAGTATTCAATTTCTTTTGATTCTAGGTTTGAAGATGCGTTGAAGTAATTATTTCTAGATCTATCTATTGCAATTAGCAACCCGCCAATTAATGATAGATTTCGAGCAACCGCTGTGAGCTGGAACGGCACTAAATGAAAAATAATAGTAGTTGGGACTAAAAAAATAAGAAGGAGAGAGCAAGCAAGTTTAGTTCTTTCTGAAAAGATCAAAAGGACTGAACCACCGATTAAAAGAATTATTGCTAAAAATAACAAAATTTTAGCCAGTGGTTCTGGAAATCCTCTGGTGACTATGTATTGTGCTTGACTACCAAAATCTGCAATTTTTCCAGGGATTGCATTCACAAAAATCACACTTAAAAGTAATTTGCCAAGAAAATTTAAAGAATAAAATCTTTTCAAGTCCATCAATTAAGTATCAGCTAATACATAAATAGCGTGTTTTGTTTTTATTTTCAATAAATGTTCTTCTTCTTAATTGTAGTTAATAGTTTTAGAAATAGGATTAACTTCTTCAGAATCC
Source organism: Prochlorococcus sp. AG-686-O05 (assembly GCA_003210235.1). Taxonomy (GTDB): domain Bacteria; phylum Cyanobacteriota; class Cyanobacteriia; order PCC-6307; family Cyanobiaceae; genus Prochlorococcus_A. The sequence goes on from QCVV01000074.1 coordinate 925, forward strand.
CCCATACCTTATATTTAATATTTATAATTTTGAAGTTCAGATTCTCTAAAAAATGAATTAATCAGCTTCAACCTATGGATACGATCAAAATTGTTTTAAATTATCTTATATTTAAGATATAAAATATTTTTTAAAATTTAAATGATTAATTCCATTGATACTAAACATTTACCCATTAAAGATATCATTATTTCTGGTTTAATAATTTTCATAATGTCCACCATAATTGCCAACATTTATAATCCATTATGGGGCTTCACTTATGCTTTTAGTAATGTCCTGATTCTTGTTTTCTTGAGTTGGCTTTATCAAGATTCATGGACTACCAATCCGTAATAATTAATATATGAAAAATCTTGCTTTGCAAGAACTCATTCATTTATAAAATTAATTCAACATTAGTAGAAAAAAGTTTTTATTATTAAAATAAATATTAAAAAGTGAGTAATTCAGATTTTGATAAAAATGGAGTAGATAGCACAGGCACTCATTGGCTTCAATATGCTGCTTTTGCATTTTCAGCTTTTGCTATATTCACTACTTGGGCTTTCTTTTTTGATTATAAATTTCATAATTTCATATTATATATTCTAAGAGTTATCAATTGTAGCGGTTTTAATTGTAATGGCGTTTACTAGGATTTATATGGCTAATCCAGACCAAAAGACTATCTTAACTGAGCAAACCTCAAAAGATATAATAGAAATTTGTAAAAAATTTCAAGATAATTCCGGATCATCAAATTCTGAAGTTAAAACTCTTTTAATAGAAATAGCTAGGTTGTGGGAAACCGAAGAAAAAAATAAATTTGGGTTTAGATAATTAACAATTCATACCCTTTAAAGTTTTAAATAAACAGTTCTACTATTTTTGTACTTTTAAATTTGGTCCATATTTAATTTTCACGAGAAAAGAAGCTAATAAAGATAGAACCAAAAAAAACAATAAACTTTCCAAAGTCGATTGAGGCATAATCATAAATTAGTAGAAGAAAATAACAACATATCTATCAAAACGAACTTTATAAAAAAATCAAACAGTAATATTTTATTTTGCTAAATATTTCTCTGATCTCCGTAATGCTTTTATAGCCCCTTTGAAATCTCCTTTATTATATTTTTCATCACTTTTTTGCTCTAAAAACTTAACAATCTCATTTATTTTAGATTCATCAATTCTCAATTTATGATCATTAATTAAGTCAAATTTAGATTCATATAAGCAGGATAATTCTTCTTTGAATTTTTTTAAAATTTCTTCATCAACAAACTTCGAATTTAATAGCAATCTAACTTCCCTTTTGCCCTCAATTGCTTCTTTAAAATTCCCTTCCCTAAATTTTCTTTCGCTAGACCTTGTCTGATTAATAATCTTCTCAATACATAATTTATCTGATTTAGGCATTTTTTAAACTTTTGAATCAGCTATTAATAAATTTACCAAATGATATTGCAAATAAGTTTTATCAACAATATAATTTTTAACCAATTACAAGTCCTTTTTCAAGAAGTAAGTCATAGACTATTACACTTTTTGTTTTCCCTATTTTAGGAGGATTATAAATATCTAAAATTTCAGAAAGGCACATTATCCAGAAAGTTCCTTTTCTTAAATTAAGACCTTTACAAATATATGAAGGTGCCGACTTGAAACAACCAAAATCTGTAGATATTTTCATATTCATAATCTGGGTTTCAAGTTCTAAGCTTAAAAGTTCTATTTCTTGATTAGAAAGGGTAGTTCCAAAAGAATAGGATTCTATTAATAATTGATAGTTCATTAAAAGTAAAAGACACTAGGAAATCAAAATTATTTAAGCATTTAGTTTAATTAACAGAGCTAACGAGTGATTTTTGTCCCTTCATAAATATGTCCAGAGGCTTCAACAATTGGCTTTGTTTCGGGACTCATGTAAATATGATATAAAACATTTTCAGGACCTTGAAACATTACTTTTCCTCTTGTTGGATCATCTAAAGATTTTCCAAGAAAAAAAGTCTTAACACCCATCTCATTGAACATTGATTGTTGTTCAGGTGCTCTCAT
>QCVV01000075.1 GCA_003210235.1 Prochlorococcus sp. AG-686-O05
TTTATTGAAGCTGAAAAACGTTCGGTTGATTTAGAAATATGTGGATTGGGTGGAGAAAGGATGCGAAAAGAGGGTGTAAAAATTTTGCAAGATACTACTTCTATAAGTGCCATTGGTATTTGGGAGGCTTTGCCACTCATTATTCCCACAATTCAAATTCAAAAAAAATTCTATAAATCACTTAAAAATTTATCGCCAAATTGCTTAGTCTTAATAGACTATATGGGTCCTAATATTAAAATTGGAAGAAAATTAAAAAGTGAGAAGAATAAAATCCCAATTTATTATTATATTGCTCCTCAAGAGTGGGCTTGGCGAGTTGGCAATAATTCGACGACAGACCTGATAACCTTTTCGGACAGGATTTTTGCAATTTTTAAACAAGAAGCAAATTTTTATAAAAGACGAGGTGGAAATGTTCTATGGATTGGTCATCCAATGATCGATTTGATAAAAAAAATTCCTACCAAAAAAGATTCTAGAAAAATCCTAAAACTCAGAGCCAATGAAAATATCTTGTTAATAATGCCAGCATCAAGACCTCAAGAATTAAGATATGTTTTACCTGTTTTTATGCAAGTAGCAAGAGAATTACAACAAAATCATCCAAATCTCGTTGTTTATATTCCTTCTTGTAGAGAAGTTTTTGATTCTAAATTTAAATTAGCTTTAGATAAATATAAAGTTAAAGGAAAAGTTGTATCTCAAAAAGATATAGAAGAATTAAAAACTTATATTTATTCTTTAACTAAATTAGCCCTATGTAAATCAGGAACAGTAAATATGGAATTAGCATTATATGGGATACCTCAAATCGTTGGATATAGGGTAAGTAGAGTTACAGCTTTTATTGCAAAAAAAATTCTCAATTTTAAAGTTAAATTTATTTCTCCAGTCAATTTATTAGTAAAAAAGTTAATTATTCCTGAATTCGTTCAAAAGGAATTTCAGGTAAGAAAAATATATGATAAGGCCTGTAGAGTACTCGATCGCAAATCAGAAAAAGAAAAAATTTCAAAAGGTTATGCGGATTTAAAAAAAGAGTTAGGTCAAGAAGGTGTAGTAAAAAGAGCTGCGGAAGAAATTATAAAATCTTTAATTTGATGTTTATAATTAAAAAATGAAATACTTTCTCTCATTAATTATTGTATTTTCAATACTAATAAATCCTATAAATACTTTCGCAGAAGAAGTAGTACTAGCGGGTGGATGTTTTTGGTGTTTAGAACATGATTTAGAATCATTAAAAGGTATAAATTCAGTAATAAGTGGATACTCAGGCGGGGATTTACAAAAACCTACGTATGAAAATCATAATGGGCATCAAGAAGTTGTTTTAGTAAATTATGATTCAAAAGTAGTATCTTTATCAGAAATATACAGGTTATATTTTAGAAATATTGATCCACTTGATGGTGGTGGCCAATTTTGTGACAGAGGAGATTCTTATAGGCCAGTCATCTTTTTTGAAAATTCAGATGAAAAGAATGAAGCCAGTAAATCTCTCCTTTCTGCTTCAAAGGAATTAGAGGTTAATTTAGAACAAATTAATGTTACGCTAAAACCAAAAGGTCAGTTCTGGGAAGCTGAGGATTATCATCAGGATTTTGCTAATAGAAATGAATTAAAATATAAGTTCTATAGATTCTCTTGTGGAAGAGACCAGCAATTAGATAAATTATGGAAAGAAAATGCTAGATCAATTAATGTTTGGTCTGAATAATTATTTTTTATCTCATATTTTATTTTTAATCCATTGAACTAAAGTTTTAACTCCGTATCCTGTGGCTCCTGATGGATTAATCCCTTTGTTTTTGTCTGTCCAACAAGTTCCAGCTATGTCAATATGAGCCCATTTTATATTTCTATCAAAAAATTCCTCTAAAAATAATGCAGCTGTTATGGATCCACCTGCCCTCGGTCCAGTATTTTTCATGTCAGCAATATGTGACTTCAAACCATCTTTATAAGATTTTTGTAAGGGCATTTGCCATAATTCTTCTCCAGCTTGGGATGATGCTATTTTTAAGTCTTTAGCCATCATATTGTTATTTGTCCAAAAACCGGCTACATCATTTCCTAACGCAACAACAATTGCACCAGTTAAAGTAGCAAGATCAATTATTGAATCGGGTTTTAGATTTGATGCGTAGGTTAATGCGTCGGCCAATGTAAGCCTACCCTCAGCATCAGTATTATTTATTTCAATTGTCTTGCCGTTTGATGCTTTTATAACATCTCCAGGATGTACAGCTGATCCATTTATCATATTCTCACAAGCTGCCACAATAAAGTGTATTTCTAAGCCATCTGGCTTTATAGCTCCGAGAGCTTTGGCAGCACCTAGAACTGCAGCGCTCCCACCCATGTCATATTTCATCATTTCAATTTGGGAAGCTCCAACTTTTAGGTTATAACCTCCAGAGTCAAAGGTTAAACCTTTACCTACTAATGCAATCTTTTCTTTTACAGGACTTTTCGATTTTAAAGTTAAATGTATAAATTTAGGATCTAAATCAGAACCTTTAGCTACTGCCAAATATGCACCCATACCTAAATCTTCACATTCATTTTTCTCAAGGATTTTAATCTCTAAACCATGATCTTTAGCTATCTTTGAGGCTTGTATAGACATCTCTTGTGGAGTAAGGCTATTTGGGGGAGCAGCTACAAGTCTCCTTGCCAGTTCTACGCCTTCACAAATATATTCCGTCTCATTAAAGCTTACATTTTTAAATTTTTTTAAATTCAAAAATTCAATTTCTTTGAGGACTTTTTTATCATCTCTTTTACTATTGAATCGATTATCTTTGTAGGCTGATAATCTTGCTGATTCTCCAAAAGATTTAATTTCTTCTTGAGAATTTATTAATTCCCAAGGAAACAAAATACTAATTTTTTCTTCTTTATCAGCACTTTT
>QCVV01000076.1 GCA_003210235.1 Prochlorococcus sp. AG-686-O05
GCTACTCATTTACTGCAATCAGCTCTCAAAATAGTTATTGATGACAGTGTTAGTCAAAGAGGTTCATTAGTAGCTTTTAATAAATTACGGTTCGATTTTAATTCTCCTAAACCTCTATCTAAAGAACAAATTTTACAAATTGAATCTTTGGTTAATTCCTGGATTTTAGAAAATCATCCTATTCAAGTGAAACAGATGGAGAAAGATGAGGCTCTCAAAGCAGGTGCTTTAGCTATGTTCGGAGAGAAATATGGAGATATTGTAAGGGTCGTTGATGTTCCAGGTGTTTCTATGGAACTTTGTGGAGGGACACATGTTAGAAAGACATCTGACTTGGGGAGCTTTAAAATTATTGGTGAACTAGGAATATCTTCAGGAATTAGAAGGATAGAAGCACTATCTGGACAGTTGGTTTTAGATTATTTAAAAGAAAGAGATGATACGGTAAATAAACTTAGTGATCTATTAAAAGCAAGTCCATCTCAATTGCTTGAAAGGGTTAATTCTTTGCAATCAGAGTTGATTAATAAAAATAAAGAAATACAAAAAATGAAGGATGAAATAGCTTATTTTAAATACTCTTCACTAAGTTCTTCTGCAAATAAAATTGGATTATTTTCGATGATTATTAGTCAACTTGATGGACTAGATGGAAATTCTCTACAATCTGCAGCATTAGATTTAACTTCTAAATTGGGCGATAAGTCCGTTGTGATTCTCGGAGGGATACCAGATAAGGAAAATAAAAAATTGTTATTTGTTGTCTCTTTTGGAGAAGACTTAGTTAAAAGAGGTATGCATGCTGGGAAATTAATTAATGATATTTCACGTATATGTTCTGGGGGAGGGGGAGGTAAATCTAACTTTGCACAGGCAGGTGGTAAAGATATTGATAAATTAAATGATGCTTTGGAATATGCAAGAAAAGATTTGAGGACAAAGTTCCTTAGTTACTCTGATAAGTAACTACTTTTTCTTAAACTGGTTTCTATTTGATCAATTAATTTTCGTGCTTCTTGAATAGTCAAAGTTTTATTATTGATGGCAGATTCAGTATTGACTCTTATTGATTCAACTAAATTATCTGAACTGTAATCTAATAACTCTAAGATTTCTGATTTGCTGTTTTCTTTAATAATGTTTTTAATTTTATAAGAATTATCTTCATTTATATCAATATGAATAACATTAGTATTTCCAAATAAATTATGGAAATTCCCTAATGCTTCTTGATATGCTCCTGCCATAAAGATTCCTATTAGATAGTCATTATTTTTGTCTGGACGATGTAAATTTAAAAGTGATTTAATCTTTCCATTGTCAATAAAACTATTCAGCTTGCCATCAGAATCACAAGTTAAATCCGCAAAGTTTCCTTTACAAAAGGGCTCTTCTAAATGTCTATGTATTGGAATAATTGGAAAAACTTGATTAATGGCCCAGGCATCAGGAATAGATTTAAAAACTGATAAATTTGCGTAATATGTTGATGCTAGCGTTTCAGTTATTTCAGATAAATCTGGATGGATAATTTCATCATTCTCCAAGTGATATGCAATCTCTTTTGCACAAGCCCATGTAAGTTCTTCCGCATAAGCACGTTCTTCCAAACAGATAAATCCCAATCTAAAAGCGACTAAGCAATCTTCTTTAAATTTTTTAGCGTCATTCCATAATTCTATTATTTCAGATAAATCTTCTTTTTTATCTTTTAGATTCTTTAGTTGATTAAGGGTTTCTATCAGATTTGTGATGATTAATGATTGTTTTTTTTGATCGGATACTTTTACTTTGGAGCTGACATGACTTGTCCCTAAAACATTAAAAATTAAAACTGAACAATGACTGATTATCGCCCTACCACTTTCTGAGATTATGATTGGATGTTGAATATTATTTACTTCACATGAATCTTTTACTGTTGCAATAACGTCATTTGCATAGTTTTGAAGAGAATAATTTGTCGAAGTGTTGGAAGATGTTTTAGTCCCATCGAAGTCTATTCCCAAGCCGCCTCCTACATCTATATATTTCATTGGTGCTCCTAACTTAGATAATTCAACAAATATTTGACTAGCTTCTTGTAATGCGTCTTTTATTACTGATATATCACTTATTTGGCTTCCAATATGGAAATGCAGCAACATCATTTCATTTATTAGATTTGCCTCTTTGAGCTCTTTTATTGTTAGCATTATTTCTGGAATTGATAATCCAAATTTGGAATTATCCCCCACTGATCTACCCCACCTTCCACTACTCTTACTGGATAATTTTGATCTAATCCCAAGTATGGGGGTTGCTTTGAGATCTTTTACAGCTTCTATAATTCTTTGAACTTCATCTCTTTGCTCAATAACTATAATTGGCTGTTTACCAAGTTTTCTTGCTAATATTGCAGTCTCAATATACTTTTTATCTTTGTATCCATTACAAATTAAAAGTGATTTTTGATTTTCTAGGCTTGATAAGCCAATTAATAATTCTGACTTACTTCCTACTTCTAAACCAAAATTCCAACGATCCCCATACTCAATGATTTTTTCCAATACATTTTTTTGTTGATTACATTTAATAGGAAAAACTCCTTGATAAATATTTTTATATTCATAAGTTTCTATAGCTTTGGAGAAAGCATTATTTAATTCTGTAATTCGGTCTTTTAAAATGTCGTTAAATCTTATTATTAAAGGAGTATTGATTTCTCTACTTTTAATTTCCTTAACAAGTTTAAAAAGATCGACTTTTTTTTTGGATTTTCTATCTGGGGTTATCGATATATTGCCATCTGAATTAATTGAAAAATATTTTTCTCCCCATTTATCAATACCATAAGTAGAAATACTATCTTCTATAGTCCAATTTTTATTTATTTTTTTTGGATCAAA
>QCVV01000077.1 GCA_003210235.1 Prochlorococcus sp. AG-686-O05
ATTTAATTTCAGTTTCTTTTAGCGCCCCTTCTAAACAATGAAAATTCTCTTGAAAAAAAAGACTCCTTAGTGTAAAACTCCCATCCTTAGTTAAGACCTCTTTTAATTCTGACAAGAATGCTGTCCGATCAGTTAATTAGTTTTTCTAGATCGTTCCAAAAAGTTGGATAGGAAACTCTAGAAGCCTCTGCTCTTGCGATCTTTGAGGAGCCCTTTGCTAAAAGCGCGGCTATAGCAAGGCTCATTGATACACGATGATCAGTTTCACTATCAACTTCAGCAGAATGAAAATTGGAATCACCATTAATTATTAAACCATCTTCCTTTTCTAGAATATTTGCACCAAATTTTTTTAGTTGGGTTGCCATAACTTTTAATCGGTCTGTTTCTTTAACTCTTAATTCTTTTGCATCTTTAATTTCTGAAACTCCACTACAAAAACAAGCTGCTACTGTAAGTATTGGAATTTCATCTATAAGTTTTGGGAGGATATCTCCCTCTATTTTATATGGTTTTAAATTAGATGCATATTTTACTTTTATAGAACCTATGGGTTCTCCTGCAATGGTAGATTTTTCCAATATTTTATAGTTGCATCCCATTTCATCCATCACATTCAATATTCCTGTTCTCGTTGGATTTAGTCCTACATTTTTAATAACAACTTCAGATTCTGGAACTATTGATGCGGCAATCATCCAAAAAGCTGCCGAACTGATGTCTCCTGGGATCAATATATTTTGACCGGTCAAATTATAACCTGATTTTATTACTATATTTCTTCCTAATTCTCCTCTTATATTTATGTTGGCACCGAAGGCTTTAAGCATTCTTTCAGTATGATCTCTCGAGGATGCAGGCTCAATAACTGAAGTAGTTCCAGAAGCATTTAACCCTGCTAATAATATCGCAGATTTAACTTGAGCACTAGCTACTGGAGTCCCAATTACACAACCCTTTAGTTTATTCCCAGTAATAGAAATAGGAGCTTTTTTTCCATTTTCTCTACCATGAATTGTGCCTCCCATAAGTGATAATGGCTTGCTAACTCTTCCCATTGGTCTTTCATTAAGAGATTTGTCTCCAGTTAAAATAAAATTACTACCTTCCTGGCCTGCCAAAAGACCCATTAATAACCTCATTGTGGTACCTGAATTTCCGCAATCTAGAATGTCTTTAGGTTCTTTAAAACCATCAATACCTAAACCTTTTATTGTAAAAGATTCGTTCTTTCTAATTTGGGGAATATTTACACCCAATTTCCTGAGACAATCAGCAGTTGAAAGTGGGTCTTCAGAATATAAAAAACCTTCAATATTTGTTTCACCTTCTGCAATACTTCCTATTATCAAAGATCTATGTGAGATTGACTTATCTCCAGGTACTTTTATTGTTCCTTGTAAACTACCTCCACCTTTAACGGTGCGGATATGATTAATATTCAAATTAATAATTTGGTTTAATTACTATAGATTTTTTCATAGGTATATAATATCAATAAGTTTGTTTTTAAAAAAAAATATTAAAAGTTAAGTAACTTTTTTCTATAATAATAATAGAATGGCAACTTATTATTAATCTCTCTTATTACCATGTTGCAGATGATGTTCCAGAGACAGATTCTGATATAGCTGTTGTTATTGATGTTTTAAGAGCAACAACAACAATTTCTTGGGCATTAAAAAATGGGGCAGAATCAATTCAAGTTTTTTCTGAGTTAGAGTTATTAAAGGATACCGCAAAAAAGTGGGATGCTGATAAAAGATTAATGCTCGCAGAAAGAGGTGGAAAAACAATTGATGGTTTTGATTTAGGTAATTCCCCATTATCTGTAACCAAAGAGACTGTTCAAGGAAAAAGACTATTTATGAGTACGACAAATGGTACTAAATCACTGAAAAAAGTTCAAAATGTAGAATATTTATTTGCAATGGCCCTTCCAAATAGAAAAGCAGTTGCCGAAAGGATAATATCTTTAAATAAGAAAAACGTTCTTATATTAGGTAGTGGATGGGAGGGGTCTTATTCTCTAGAGGATTCTTTAGCAGCAGGTGCACTCGCTTCATATATTAAAGAAGAGTTTAACTCTGAGGTGAATATTTCTAATGATGAATTGCAAGCTTCATTAGCTCTTTGGGATTTTTGGAAGAATGATATCCTAGAATGTCTAAAGACAGCAACTCACGGCAAAAGATTGAAAAGTCTTGGTGATTATGAAGATGATTTCAAGTGTTGTTCTGAACTAGATTGTTTAGATATTGTTCCTACTCAAGTTGAGAGAGGTGTGATTCGTGCCTCGTAATTCGCGAATTTATTTTTTAGGAGTGAAATCTTGACAGATTTTTTAGTAGCCGCCTTACAAATTACAAGCACTTCTAATATTGAAGCTAATTTTGCTGAGGCTGAGGAGCAGATTGAATTAGCCTCCAGAAGGGGTTCAGAACTAATAGGATTGCCAGAGAATTTTGCATTCTTGGGAGAAGATAATGAAAAACTTAGAATGGCTACTGAATTATCAACAAAGTGTACTAATTTCCTAAAGACGATGTCTCAGAGGTATCAGGTTTTTCTTTTGGGAGGAGGTTATCCCGTTCCCGCGGGAGATGATCGTCATACTTTCAATAGATCAGCTCTTTATGGGAAAGATGGACAGGTTCTTGCGAAATATGACAAAATCCATCTTTTTGATGTTGATTTACCTGATGGGAATTTATATAAAGAATCATCAACTATTTTGTCTGGGGAGGAACATCCTCCAGTTGTAGACGTGCCAGGCCTCTGCAAAATAGGATTATCTATTTGTTACGATGTGAGATTTCCTGAACTTTATAGACACCTTTCTTTGCAAGGAGCTGA
>QCVV01000078.1 GCA_003210235.1 Prochlorococcus sp. AG-686-O05
TCTTGAACCAAGACAAAAAGTTCTCGTACAAGTAATGAAAGAACCTACAGGAAATAAAGGGCCTAGACTTACAGGTAATATCTCATTACCTGGTAAATATTTAATATTGCAACCATTTGGACAAGGAGTCAATATTTCTAGAAAGGTAAATACTGAGACTGAAAGAAGTCGTTTAAGAGCTCTTGGAGTTTTAATTAAACCGCCCAGCACAGGATTATTATTTCGAACTGAAGCCGAACAAATTAAAGAAGAATTACTTATTGAAGATTTAGAAAATTTAATTCAACAATGGGATCAAGTTTTAAAAATTTCAGAGAGCACTTATCCACCAAATTTAATAAGTAGAGATGAAGATTTTTCTTTAAAAATTTTAAGAGATTGCATTAAATCATCAACTAATAAAATTGTAATTGATAATAAAATCGCTCTCGAAAAAGCAAAAGACTTTTTAATTAATAATGACTCTAATGTGGATCTTGTTTTTCACAATAATGAAATAAATGAACATATTTTAGAAAAATACCAAATTAATAAAACTATTCAAAAGGCGCTTCAGCCTAGAGTAGATTTACCTTCAGGAGGATACATAATTATTGAACCTACTGAAGCGTTGACAGTAATTGACGTGAATTCTGGATCTTTCACAAGGTCAGCTAATTCAAGACAAACTGTTTTATGGACGAATTGCGAAGCAGCTATAGAAATTTCTAGGCAAATGAAATTAAGAAATATTGGGGGAGTTTTAGTCATAGATTTTATAGATATGGAGTCTCGAAGAGATCAATTTCAGTTACTTGAACATTTTACTTTAGCCATTAAAGATGATTCAGCGAGACCACAGATAGCTCAATTAACTGAGTTAGGTTTAGTTGAATTAACAAGAAAAAGACAAGGTCAAAATATATATGAATTATTTGGTAATAAGTGTAAAGTTTGCAATGGATTAGGGCATATAGAAAATTTACCAAATTATAAAAATAATATTTTAAAAACGAATCAAGCTACAAAGAAATCTAATAAATTAAATAATACAAAACTTCCAGACTTAGCCCCCATTCAAGTAGTTGAAAATCAGGAAAAGATAATTAAGGATGATTTAACAAAAACCAAAATTTTCAATAAAGAGGATGATCATTCCAATAAAAGGGAAAATGATAATGAAGTACTTGTTACAAATAATCGCAGAGAAAAGAAAGTAATAACAGTTGAGCTAAGTAGTGATGAAAAAATTGTTTATAGCCAATTAGGTATTAATCCATTAATTAAATTAGGAAAAGAATATCTAAGCGGTAATCACGTAGTACGTTTAGAAGATATTAATTGCAAAGAAAAACAAATAACTTCTGAGAATAATGAAAAATCCAAAAATAAAGCTTCAAGTAAGAAAGCAAATAAAAAAACCTCAAATTCTTTTACAAGAGAAGAGGTTGAATTAGATGGCACGAAAGAAGCCAATCTTGGAAATAAATTACCCAAAATAACAGATGATAACCAAGAAATAGAAATAACAGATGAAATTGATAATTTAAGAAGGAAAAGAAGAAGATCATCTGCAATTATTGAATAAAGTTTCTGAAATAGGTATTGATGAAGTAGGTCGTGGTTCAGTTTTTGGGCCTGTATTTTCTGCAGCTATAGTTCTTACTGAAAAAAATGGATTAACTCTCAAGAGTTTAGGTGTTAATGATAGTAAAAAATTAACTCCAAAAAAAAGAAAAGATATTTTTCCTAAAATTATTAAATTATCATCAGATTACGGTTTAGGGCAGTCTTCAGTAAGAGAAATAGATTTATTGGGAATAAGATATGCAACTGAACTTTCAATGATTAGAGCAATTAAAAAGTTAAAACATATGCCATCTGAACTAATAATTGATGGTCCCCTATCATTAAGACTATGGGAGGGTAATCAAAGAAATATAATTTCGGGTGATTCTAAATTTATTTCAATAGCTGCTGCAAGCATAATTGCTAAAGTTACGCGTGACTCTTTGATGGAAAGATTAGACCACAAATATCCTGGATATTTCATATTAAAAAATAAAGGATATGGCACTAAACAACATTTTTCAAGTCTTAAAGAAAATGGACTAACGAATCTCCATAGAAAAAGTTTCTTGAATAAGTTAAATCTGATTTAATTCACACCAATTTACAAAATCTTTTATTAATTGTTGTTGAACTCTAGATTTTATTCCTAATAAAATTCCATTTAATACTGAATGACCTGTAGATTCCAAAATTTTCTTTGGCAAAAGTTTCAAAAGAGAAGGTTGACTTACTGAAACTCCGAGTAGGGCCTCACCTTCTAACCCAAAATCAGTTGCCTCCAAATTTGCTTTCAAAATTAAATTAAAATCTTCAACTATACCTAAACCATCTAACTTACTATCAAGTGCACTCATTTTTAAAACACCCTCACTATTCTCAACTGCAATTGATACAACAGGTTTAACATCTAATTGAAAAACCTTGAAACTTGTTACAGTATATTTATACATTCCTTCCCCTTCAGGTTCTAATTTATTGGGGTCTAGCATTGCTCCAACAACTCTTTCTTCCTCCAAAAGATATTTAGAAAGATATTCTTTATTCCTCTTAACAGAAAGCTTAAGTTTCTGTTTAGCATCAAAAGCTAAAAGCATTTTCTATATACCTCCAATGCTTATTTGATCTCTTTTTTTCTTACAATTAATCATGAGCAAACAAGTTGCATATTTAGGCCCTAAAGGGACATACGCTGAAAAAGCAGCTCATATTTTATCAAAGCTAGCTAATTTTAAGTCACCTTTATTTGTACCATGTAACGGGCTATATTCTGTTATTAAATCAAT
>QCVV01000079.1 GCA_003210235.1 Prochlorococcus sp. AG-686-O05
GATACGAGTCTTTCTCTATATAAATAAGCCAACTTAATTACCTTCTCATTAAAAGAATGACTAGGATTAATATCATTTCTATAGTTCCTATCTATAAGATGTTGGACAATAATTTTAAGCTCACTTAAAGCATTATCATGTGAATTGCCTCGAACTCTGCGAGCAAAGAGTTCGAGCTGACCCACACGCAAAAATGATGGCGCTACACGTGTAGTAATTGCGGCATGATTATCAACCATAATATCAGGCTCAAAATACTTAGAACCTTCTGTATACCAAGGCCTTCTAATTATTTCCGTCTCTGAGACATAAAGAGTTAAAGATCTTGAAGTAGGAATTCCTAATGCATGCATTAATTCCTGTGCAAGAAATTCACGAACACTTGATCGCAGGACAGCTCGGCCATCTGCACCACGACAATAAGGGGTAGGGCCTCCACCTTTAAGTTGCATCTCCATTCTTTTCCCATTAAATAAACCCTCGAATACAGAAATTGCCCTACCATCCCCGTAGCCATTACCTGTCCCAAAAGGACATTGTTGTATATATTCAGTGCCATAGATGGACAATGCATACCCCGTCGCCCAGCCAAAGGGGGGTATTGGATACTCTGCAACTTCTATATCACCTGAAAAAAAACGACAAAACTTTTTATCTTTTGTAAGTTCAGAACTTAATCCCAATTCTTCAAATAATGTTTTGCTGTGCGATATATATATTGGTTTTGGAATTGGTGTTGGAGTGACGGGAACATAATGACCTGAATAAACTGACCTAGCCCTGTGATCTTTACCATCTTTTGTCGACTGAGGATCAGCGTTGAGAGAATTCATTAAAGAAAAATCTGCCAATTGTGAAAACTCAGAAAAATTTTTAGTTTCTTTACCTTCTAATGATTCAGATTTTCGTGACATTTATTTTGGCCTGTATTCTTGATTAGATTTTAATTGCCTAAAGTGAACAATAATTATATTTTATTTTGAATTTTAAAAGAAATTATTTTGATAATACTTTTAAGATTAGATAGAAATAAAAAGTTAAATCTTTTGTATAAAGTTTATTGCAGTAAAAATTTTTTATGATGAAAAATTTTTACTATTAAAAGTTTAGATAGTAGTCTAGAGTTCTTTTATCTTTTTGAAGAAAATCATTGTAATTACTGATCTCTAGTTTAATTTTTAAAAATTGGGAATATCTTTTTCTGAAATGAAGTACGAATTTAATTAAATAATCCTTTTTTACCTACCCCCTATTTTTGCACTATATGGCACTATAAATTTTAAAATATTAATTAAACTTTATTCCTCTTTTTATCAAGATACCCAACCTTTAAGTAAGTCAAAAATACTTATAACTAATCCAAAAGCAATAATTGGAGGTGAAACCCATCTCATCATAAATTTCAAATATCTAGTTGTTTTTATACCTACTTTCGACGTATTAAGTTCTTCATTGAACTTTGCAGGAACTACCCATCCCATGAAGAATGATACTAAGAATCCTCCAAATATAAGTAATACCCCACCAAATATTGAATCAACCGTTCCAAGGATATTTAAATTTAATGCTGATGGAATTCCTGCCAAAAACAGAAATAGAGTGATAATCCAAACGGATTTACCTCTTTGAAATCCAAATTTATCCATTAATGAGGATACTGGTACTTCCAATAAAGAAACTGAAGAAGTAATAGCAGCAATATAAGCTAGTGCAAAAAAGGCAACTGCCACTACCCTCCCTGCGGCTCCATAGGAACCTAATCCTGTTGGAATAGAAATAAATAATGCTCCAACAGTAGATTCCGAGATGGCTTCACTTAAGCCAAAGGTTAAAACTATTGGGAAAGTAATTAAACCTGCCATTAGTCCCACTAAGGTATCTAATGAAGCAACACTAATACTTAATTTAGGTAAATTACTTTTCTTATTTAAGTAGGAAGCGTAAGTCACCATTATTCCAATACCTAAACTTAAAGAAAAGAATGCTTGAGTAAATGCATTTCTAATTGTTTGAGGGTTTCTTAATTCTGCAAAGTCAAACTTGAATAAGAATGTCTTATAACCTTCCCATGCCCCAGATAAGGTGGTAGCCCAAATTACGAGACCCAAAAGAATTATGAAAAGTATAGGCATAAAGTATCTAGTAACTTTTTCTATACCTTTTTTTATTCCCGATGAAACAATAAAAGCTGTAAGTAAAAGACTTAATAAATGTCCTAATAAAACACTACTTCCACTACTTATAGAACCAAAGAAATTCTCTGCTTCACCAAGATTTTTTGGTAATCCAAAAAATAATGAGTGAAATAAAGTATCTGCCGTCCACCCCATTATTACTGAGTAATAAGAAGCTATACCTAAAGGAGCTATGAAGAAAAGGATTCCTAGTGGGTACCAATTCTTTCCTCCTAACTTCACGGGAGCAAGTAATGAACTTGCCATAGCGCTTCTTCCTAAAGCCATTTCAGCGACAAAAACTGGAAGACAAACAATTAATACTATTAATACGTATAAAACTACAAAAGCAGCTCCTCCTCCTTGAGATGCCCTATACGCGAATCCCCATAAATTGCCGAGACCTACAGCACTACCAGCCGCCGCAAGAATAAATCCGAGCTTACTCGTCCATTGCTCTCTTTGAGAAATATTTGAGTCCAAAATACAAAATGGTTTTTAATAGTTGATTTATAACTCATATATAAA
>QCVV01000080.1 GCA_003210235.1 Prochlorococcus sp. AG-686-O05
ACTATTGAAGCTAGGCAAGTACTTGATTCAAGAGGAAACCCCACTGTAGAGGCTGAAGTATTTTTAGAATGTGGTGCTATTGGCAGAGCAATAGTTCCTAGCGGAGCGAGTACTGGTGCTCATGAAGCACATGAATTAAGAGATGGTGGGACAAAATATATGGGGAAAGGTGTCTTAAATGCGGTTAACAAAATTCATGAGACAATTTCTCCTGCTTTATGTGGATTATCAGCTTTAGATCAAACGAGGATTGATAACTTAATGATTGAAATTGATGGAACTCCTAATAAATCTAGTTTGGGAGCTAACTCAATTCTTGCAGTGAGTCTAGCCAATGCTAGAGCTGCATCAAATGCTTTGGATATGCCGTTATATAGATATCTTGGTGATCCATTATCTAATCTCCTCCCAGTACCACTGATGAATGTAATTAATGGTGGAGCTCATGCACCTAATGGTCTTGATTGTCAGGAATTTATGCTTGTCCCTCATGGGGTGAAAACTTTTAGTGAATCATTAAGAATGGGAACCGAAATATTCCATTCACTCAAATCTTTACTTGCTAAAAAAGGTTTATCTACCGCTGTTGGAGACGAAGGTGGTTTTGCCCCAGAATTGTCATCTAGTGAAGCAGCAGGAGATTTACTTTTAGAGGCTATTCAGAAAGCAGGCTTTATTCCTGGTGAACAGGTATCGTTAGCATTAGACGTAGCTAGCACTGAATTTTATGATGATGGATTTTATAAATATGAAGGCAAAAGTTTAACTAGCTCTCAAATGATTTCTTATCTTTCAAATTTAGTTTCAAATTATCCAATAGTTTCCATAGAGGATGGATTGGCAGAAGATGATTGGGAGGGTTGGTCAGCCTTAAATAAAGAAATTGGAAATAAAGTGCAGTTAGTCGGAGATGATTTATTCGTCACAAATACTGAAAGGTTAAGAAAAGGAATATTAGAAAAATCTTCAAATTCAATTTTAATCAAGGTAAATCAAATTGGAACATTAACTGAAACTTTGGAAGCTATTGATCTAGCTAAAAGTGCAGGTTTTACAAGTGTTATCAGTCATAGAAGCGGCGAGACAGAAGATACAACGATTGCGGATTTATCTGTAGCAACTAGAGCTGGACAAATTAAAACTGGCTCTTTGAGCAGAAGTGAAAGAATCGCTAAGTACAATAGGCTCTTGAGGATTGAGGAAGAGTTGGGGGATCAAGCTAGATTTGCTGGTGATTTAGGATTAGGTCCAAAAAATATATAGTTTTTATTGCTTAAGCTTTTCTAATCTTGAACCTTTCCTCATGCTTAATTGACACTTAATCCAATCAATACTTATTGGTGCTGCAAAAATTAAAGGTAAGACCGCAAAATTATTTTGGTTATTAGTTACTAGTAAAGCTGATGCTATGGTTAAGCTTCCTATAAGAATGGAATGACCTAATGATTTTTGAGCAGTAAACATTTTCTTAAATTGTCTATCAGACTCGCCCATCCTTATTTGAAGTTGTAAATCACCCTGTTCTAATCTCTCTAAACTCTCATCAATTCTTTTTGGGATACCTACAGCCTTGGAACCTAACTCCCCTACTTGCCTACCAAATTGGTTAATTAAATCATTAGGTGTTTGATTGTTAGAAGTCATTAGATCAATTAGATAAGGCTTAGTAATTGATACAAGGTTAAACCCTGGGTCTAACATTCTACCAACACCTTCAAAAGTTGAGAGTGCTCTCATTACAAATATTAAATCAACTGGTAGCTGAAAAGGAGTTTCATAAACAAGTTCGTATAAGTCCCCAGATAGTTTTTCAATTATGTTTGGACTGAATGGTGGAGTTAAAGCTTCTTTAAGCATTAATCTAACTAATCTTCTAACTGGACCTACATCTATATATTTAGAAATCAAGCCTGCTTGCTGGAGTTGAGTTACTAGTGATGATGCATCTCTTAATGCTGCAGATTGAACCATAGATCCTAAGCTTGCTTGTAGATTATTTGAAATATTACCCATCATCCCAAAATCATAAAAGATTAATTTGCCTGAATCTGAAACGGCTAAATTACCTGGATGAGGATCAGCATGAAAAAAACCATAATTTACGAGTTGTTTTAAATAGCTAATTGCACCTATTTCTGCAATCTTTGATAAGTCAATATTCTTAGATTTTAATTTTTCAATATCACTTATTTTTGTACCTTCTAAATAACTTAAACAAAGAACTTTTTCAGTGCTAAAGTTCCAAATCACCTCAGGAACTTCAACATTTTCATCATCAAGAAATTGCTGCCTAAATCTTGCGGCATATTGAGCTTCACATTTAAAATCTAGTTCTTTCATCAGAACTTTCCTACACTCTTTTGCTATTGCAACCCAATTTCTTCCTCGACTCCAGTTCTTATTTTTTTGGATTATGAAAGCAATTTGTTGCATTATGTTCAAATCGATGGTGAATAAATTCTTCAGATTGGGTCTTTGAACTTTAAATACAACTTCTTTCCCATTTTTTAAAGTTGCTTTATGAACCTGAGCTAACGAAGCTGATCCAATTGGATTAGAACTAATTTGGTTAATTTCTGAGAATTTATGTCCT
>QCVV01000081.1 GCA_003210235.1 Prochlorococcus sp. AG-686-O05
AGCTATTTCAGGTTCAATAGATGATTCTCCAAATTTCTTAAGAAGAAAAGTGGGTTGAAATATAAAATTTTTCAATGCAAGTACAGAGCAAATAATTAAAGTAAAAAATAATATGAGTATCGACTTTTGGGAGGAATTTAAAAAGGAGTCTTTATTTCCAGATTGCATTATCTGATTATTATCTTTTTATATTTTATATAGATAAAACAATTAAAGAGAATATTATTCTTTTTACTTTTAATCAACTGATAATATAAATACAGTTCGCAAAATACTTAAGTATTTATAGCAATCATAATATGCAATCAATATTTGGGACTGATGGAATTAGGGGGAGATTTGATAAGGAATTAACATATTCTCTAGCATATAAAGTTGGATATGCTTTAGGAGTATTAACGAAAACAAATAATCCAATACTGCTTGGAAGAGATACCAGAGTAAGTGGACATATTCTTCTTGAGGCTATATCAAGAGGTATTAATGCAGGAGGAAAAGAATTTGTATATTTAGGAATTTGTCCTACACCAGCTATCCCTTTCTTAATAAAAAAAGAAAAGTTTAGTAGTGGTATTATGATATCTGCAAGCCATAATCCTCCTGAATATAATGGGATAAAAGTTTTTGATAATAATGGAGAAAAAATTAAAAAGGAATTTGAAAATCAAATAGAAAAGATTTTAGAGACGGCAAATGAGCTTAAATTATCTACTTATGAAAAAACATCTATAAGGGAAAATAACGACCTTTTTAATATCTATACCGAAGGACTTATTAATACTATGGGGGATGACAACTTAGATGGAATGAAAATAATTTTAGACACATGTTACGGATCTGCGACTACCTGCGCAGCAAGTATTTTTAAGAAACTAGGAGCTAATGTTAAAGCTATTAATAATGACCAAGATGGGTTTAAAATAAATTTAAATTGTGGTTCTACATGCTTGGAGCCATTAATTAAAGCCATTAAAGAAAATAATGCTGATATGGGATTTAGCTTCGATGGAGATGCCGATAGAGTTATTGGGGTTGATTCAAAAGGCAATATCCTAGATGGGGATCACATACTCTTTCTATGGGGAAGAGAACTTTTAGAAGAAAAATTACTTACAAATAACACAATCATCTCAACAAAAATGGCCAATTTAGGTTTTGAAAAGACTTGGAATAAAATTGGGGGGATTTTACATAGAACTGAGGTTGGAGATAAGTTCATATTTGAAGCAATTAAGAAAAAAAAGGCTTTTTTAGGAGGAGAACAATCAGGTCATATACTTTCAAAAATTAATAACTTTTGTGGGGATGGAATATTAACTGCAATTCAAATCTCAAAATACTGCAAGAAAAAAAATATAAGTCTAGGATCTTGGCTAAATAGTAGCTTTTTACCATATCCTCAGAAACTAACTAATATATTTTTAAATTTTGACTTTAAAAATATCGATAAATCATATAAGCAATCAATAAATGAAACTATCGATAGTTTTTCAAATATTAAAAAGGATAATTGTAGAATTTATATACGTCCAAGTGGAACGGAACCTGTTTTACGTATCTTAGTTGAAGCACAAAATAAAAAAGAAGTAGATTCTTTATCAACAAAAATTACTAGCGAACTTAGTAAAAAAATCAATAAAATATCTAAAGCTTTTTAAATCAAATTTTTTTGTAAATAGTTTCATAAATTTTAAGTTGATTTAATATTACATATTTTTCTCTATTAGTTTGAATTCTATTTGGATTAAAACTTTCATTAAATTGAACATCTTTAATTGCTAATTTTTTGAACTTTATACTTTCGGATATTGTGAGTTCTATATGATCAAAAAGCTCTCTTACATCTGTTTTTATAAAGATTAAGGATCCTTTTTTCATTGAATTTGAGAGTAAATTTATTAATTCAGGTTGAATTACACGTCTTTTATGATGTTTCTTTTTAAACCATGGATCAGGAAAATTAAAAGAAATACTAGTTATAAATTCAGTAATAGATTTATTATTAGAATGACGAAATATATTATTCGCATTACCAAATGAAAAATACAAATTATTGTTTTCTCTACTTTTCATTTTCAAATTTGCATTTAAAACTAATTTTTCTCTAATTTCAATTCCTATATAATTCCAGTTTTTATTTTTATGTGATAATTCGAATAAAAAATCGCCAGAAGCGCAACCGATATCAAAATGAAGAGGTAATTTTGAATTTTCAAAAATTTGATTCAATGGAGGTATTGGATCTGCTTCAAAGAAATTTTTACTGAGTGGATTTACATGCTGTCTCATAAATATTATTT
>QCVV01000082.1 GCA_003210235.1 Prochlorococcus sp. AG-686-O05
GATATCAATGGATTAATCATTACTGTAAAGGGTCCAAAAGGGGAACTAAAAAGATTGATGCCTGAAGGTGTAAATTTTGATCAGAAAGAAAATCAGATTATTGTTACTCCAGCGACTACGAAAAGATACTCAAGGGAAAGGCATGGACTTTGTAGAACATTGATTTCAAATATGGTGCAAGGAGTTACTGAGGGCTACTCAAAAAAATTAGAAATAGTAGGTGTTGGTTCTAGGGCTCAAGTAAAAGGAAAAAACTTGGTAGTAAGTGCTGGATTTAGTCATCCAGTAGAAATGAGCCCCCCCGATGGTATAACATACAAAGTTGAAAGTAATACAAATGTAACTGTATCTGGAATTGACAAAGAAATTGTTGGTAATGAAGCAGCAAAAATCAGATCAATCAGACCTCCAGAACCCTATAAAGGTAAGGGTATTAAATACCAAGATGAGAGAATCATCAGAAAAGCTGGTAAATCCGGCAAAAAATAATTGCTTTAAAAATCATGGCTAAAATTTCAAGGAAACTTCAAACTCAAAAAAGGCATAAAAGATTAAGGCGTTTCTTAATAGGTAGTAGCGCACGCCCAAGATTAGCTGTTTTCCGTTCAAATAATCATATTTATGCTCAAGTGATAGACGATAATGCACAACAAACTATATGTTCTGCATCTACTGTAGATAAAGAACTTAAGGAAGATGTAGAAAAACTCTCTTCTAACTGCAGCTCTTCTTCAATTGTTGGTAAGTTATTAGCCAAACGAGCAATTAAAAAAGGTGTTAAACAAGTAATTTTTGATCGTGGGGGGAATCTATACCATGGGAGAGTTAAAGCTCTAGCAGATGCGGCCCGTGATGCAGGCTTGAATTTCTAAATATTTATTTTTATCATGACAGACACTCCAACAAAACAAGAAAATCAGTCAAAAACTGAAAACTCACCCTCATCTAATCCTAATGAGCAGAGGAGAGGTAATCGTAATAATGACCGAAAAAGAAATCGAAGAGGCGATTCTAAAAACGAAAGGGATTCTGAGTGGCAAGAAAGAGTTGTTCAAATCAGAAGGGTATCTAAAACTGTAAAAGGTGGTAAAAAAATGAGTTTTAGAGCAATAGTTGTTGTTGGTAATGAGAAAGGGCAAGTAGGAGTAGGAGTCGGTAAGGCAGGGGATGTTATAGGAGCAGTAAGAAAAGGAGTTTCAGACGGAAAAAAACATCTTGTTAGAGTCCCTTTAACTCCAAACAACTCAATACCTACTTTATCTAAAGGCAGTGATGGAGCTGCAAATGTACTGATTAGACCTGCTGCTCCTGGTACTGGGGTAATTGCAGGGGGCTCAATAAGGACAGTATTAGAATTAGCAGGTATAAAAAATGTCTTAGCTAAAAGATTGGGTAGTAAAACCCCCTTAAATAATGCGAGAGCTGCAATGGTTGCTCTTTCCCAATTAAGATCTCATAAATCTGCCTCTAGGGAGAGAGGAATTTCTCTTGAACAGCTTTACTCTTGAATATTATGACTTCTACATTAAATACATTAAAATCAAATACTGGTTCCAGAAAGAAAAAATTGAGGAAAGGTAGGGGTATAGCGGCTGGGCAGGGAGCCTCTTGTGGTTTTGGCATGAGAGGACAGAAATCTCGATCAGGAAGACCTACGCGCCCAGGATTTGAGGGTGGTCAAATGCCTCTCTATAGAAGAGTTCCTAAGTTGAAGCACTTTGAAATTATTAATCAAAAAAATTTCTCCATAGTCAATTTAAGTAAATTAAATGAATTTAAAGATACCGAAATAGTTAATTTAGATTCACTAGTGAAAAAAAAGGTTTTATTTAAGCCGAAATTTCCTCTGAAAATTTTAGGTAATGGAGAGGTAAAAGTGAAATTAAAAGTTCAAGCCCATGCATTCACTAAAGTTGCTAAAGAAAAAATAGAAGCTGCTGGTGGATCTTGCGAAATAATTAATAACAAATAAATTCCAAAAAAAAATTAAAATCACTTGCCGATGTTAGTTAATAAAAGTAGAAATCCTAGTGCCTCAGAAATAATTTCTCAATTATTTTTTAATAAGGAGTTAAGGAATCGAGTTTTAACAACCTTAGGACTTCTACTCCTGGTTCGTTTAGGTATTTATATACCAATGCCTGGGATAGATAGAGTTGCTTTTAAAAGTTTCATAGATCAAGGTGGACAATTAATAGGTTTTCTGGATATTTTTACTGGGGGAGGGATCTCAACTCTAGGAATATTTGCACTTGGAATTTTACCCTTTATTAACGCTTCAA
>QCVV01000083.1 GCA_003210235.1 Prochlorococcus sp. AG-686-O05
CCTTTTTCCTAAAAGTTTATGTTGCTTTTAATTCTTATTAGCAATATTTAAATATAATTTTTTAATTTC
The DNA here is from genome assembly GCA_003210235.1 of Prochlorococcus sp. AG-686-O05. GTDB lineage: Bacteria > Cyanobacteriota > Cyanobacteriia > PCC-6307 > Cyanobiaceae > Prochlorococcus_A. The sequence continues at coordinate 70 of QCVV01000083.1, forward strand.
AACTGAAACATATGTTGGCCTTTGATTTTTTTGGTGCTACTGAAGGTGGGTTATTTGACATAAATGCCACTTTGCCTCTTATGGCAATACAAGTAGTCGCTCTTACTTACATCCTAAATTCTCTCTTTTTTAAGCCTGTAGGCAAGGTTGTTGAAAAAAGAGAAAAATTTGTAAGTAACAATGTTATTGAGGCCAAAAATAAACTTTCAGAAGTTGAAAAATTAGAAGCTGATTTATTAAGTCAGCTTCAAAGTGCTCGTTCTGAAGCTCAAAAGATTGTGAGCGAAGCCGAGAATGAATCTGATAAGCTTTATAAAGAAGCTCTTGAGCTTGCTAATAATGAAGCAAACGCTTCTAAGGAAAAAGCAAGGTTAGAAATAGAAAATCAGACATCTTCAGCTCGTGATCAACTTTTTAAGCAAGCTGATGAATTAAGCGAACTTATTGTTAATAGATTAATTCTAGAAAAATGAATTTACCTCTTCTAGCCACAGAAGGTTTTGGATTAAATTTTAATTTATTCGAAACAAATGTTCTTAATTGGGCTGTAGTTGTTTTTGGCCTTTATAAATTTTTACCAGGTTTTCTAGGTAAAATGCTTCAAAAAAGAAGAGAGGGAATACTCCTTGAATTAAAAGATGCAGAAGATCGACTTCTTAATGCAACAAAAGCTTTAGAAAAAGCAAAGACTGACTTATCTTTAGCAGAAGAAAAAGCTAGTCAAATAAAAGCAGATTCTCTTAAGAGATCGGATTCAGTCAGGATGGAAAGTGAGAAAAAAGCTATTGAAGAAATGGCACGAATAAAACAAAGTGCAATTTCTGACGAAAGCTCAGAAGCCTCAAGAGCAATTTCTCAACTTCGTAAAGAAGCTGTTGAATTAGCTATCAAGAAAGCTTTAGATTCTCTACCAAATAGACTTGATCAAACGACTCAAGAAAATTTGGTAACTCAATCCATAAATAATATTGAGATGAATTAATGCCACTTTTAAATTCAGTCACTACTCCATATGCAGAAGCATTACTTCAGGTTGTAAATGAAAATGATCAAACTGAAGAAATGGTTAAGGAAGTAAAACAACTGCTTACCTTAATAAATGATTCTCCTGATCTAGAGAAAACATTGTCTTCTCCAGTTTTGGAGAAAGATACTAAGAAAAAAATCATAATTGAGATTTTTTCTGAAAAGATTAATTCTTCTCTTCTGAATTTCTTAAAACTATTGGCTGATAGGCAAAGAATTGGAATTATAACTTCAATTCTCGATAGGTTTTTAGAAATTTACAGAGAAAATAGTAATATTGCTTTGGCAACTGTTACTTCTGCTGTTGAGCTTACTGATGACCAAAAAGGTTTAATTACCAAAAAAATCATCAATATAGCGGGCACTGAAAAATTAGAACTTGTAACTAAAATCGACCCATCCCTTATTGGTGGTTTCGTCGCGAGTGTAGGATCTAAAGTAATTGATGCTAGTCTTGCCTCTCAAATTAGAAAGCTTGGTTTGTCACTATCCAAGTAAATTCAAAATCCAACCTTAAATTCTTAAATCCATGGTATCTATACGCCCTGATGAAATCAGTTCAATCTTAAAACAACAGATAACTGATTATGACCAATCCGTAAATGTTAGCAATGTAGGAACTGTTCTACAAATTGGTGATGGCATTGCGAGAATATACGGCTTAGATCAGGTCATGGCTGGTGAATTATTAGAATTTGAGGATGGGACTGAAGGTATAGCTCTTAATCTTGAAGATGATAATGTAGGTGCGGTTTTGATGGGTGAAGCGTTGGGTGTACAAGAAGGAAGTAATGTAAAATCTACAGGTAAAATCGCATCTGTCCCTGTGGGAGAAGCTATGCAGGGGAGAGTTGTTAATCCTTTAGGGCAGCCAATAGATGGGAAGGGTGAGATTCCGACAAGTGATAATAGACTTATTGAAGAAATGGCTCCAGGAATAATTAAGAGGCGATCAGTTCATGAACCTATGCAAACAGGTATCACTTCAATAGATGCGATGATACCTGTGGGAAGAGGTCAAAGAGAACTAATTATTGG